>JANTGU010000113.1 GCA_024762735.1 Bacteroidales bacterium
GTTCATCCCCCGAGCTGAACCTCGGGGGAGAGATGATGATGGTGCGACCATCTTCACTCCTCCGGCCCCGTACAGCTATCGTGGAGCCCGGAGGACAATCAGGTTTTTGTCATTGCGTTTTGTGGGCTCCTTGTTTTCTGGAGTCTTAGAACTCGGGGTGACGGTGGCTTTTGGGGTTTATTAAGTCATCCGATGACTTTAAGTCATCGGATGACTAACATGTGGTCAAATCTATTTCCTATCGGCAGTTTGTTCCTTCAGTTTCTCTTCCTTAAAATAGGCCGTTACAGCCACTGCAAAAATGACCACCAGGGTATAGTAAACAAAATTGGGTATGGGTACCGGGTCTCCTTTGGCGTAGGAATGTAACCCTGACAAATAGAAGTTTACCCCGAAATAGGTCATCAAAATAGAAAAATAGCCTATTAATGAAGCAAGGTTAAAGGCAAACTTTGATTTGAGGCCGGGGATAAAACGCATGTGTGTAATGAAGGAATAGACCAACACCGAAACCAGCGCCCAGGTTTCCTTCGGATCCCATCCCCAGTAGCGTCCCCAGCTTTCGTTGGCCCAAACTCCTCCTAAAAAGGTACCAATGGTTAACATGTATAATCCAATGGTCATGGCTCGCTCGTTGATGGCTGTCAGCTCATCGATCCTAAAATTCATAAAACCGGCATTCTTTTCATTTTTGAAAAGCATCAGCACGAGGTTTAAAAATCCAAGCAACATCGAGAGAGCCAAAAATCCATAGCTGGCGGTAATAACCGAAACGTGGATGGTTAACCAATACGACTTTAATACCGGTACCAGGTTGGTAATCTCGGGTTCCATCCAGGTTAGGTGCGCTACCATTAGGATGACCGAAGTAAGCACGGTAGTGGCTGCCACCGTCATGGGCGACTTCCTTGAAAACAACAGCCCGGCCAGCATGGTTATCCATCCGATATAAACCATCGATTCGTAACCGTCGCTCCAGGGCGCGTGCCCCGAAATGTACCATCGCATGCCTAATCCGACAGTTTGAGCTAAAAACCCAATCGCTATGAGGAAAGTGAAAACATTTATCACTTTCGACAGCTTTGTCGAATTTTTAAAGATATTGATAAAAATTAGAATGAGCATGATTACGCCAAGCAGGCCGTACACTTTGCTAAGGTTATCAAAAATCATCCATTTGTTGTATAATATTTCAACGTGGATTTTGGTTTTGGAGGGAAGTATCTCATCGCCAAATTTCTGCTGGTAAAGCTCAATGCCTTTTCGTAACTCGGCAGCCTGCTTGTAGTCGCCCTGTTTGATGGAGTTAAAATAGGCCGGCAATATCTGAGCCACCATGGCCGAATCGTTGGAGGCCAAACCTGTGATGGATGAAGCGGTTGAAAACCAAGGTTTGTAGGCGTCGGTGGGATTGGGTAAAAGCCGCAGCATGTCGCCCGTGTAAATCATGTAGCAAATGTTTAGCTTTTCATCAACTTTCATGATATCCTTGTCGAACAACCCGCGATGAATGGGCTTTTTGTTGTAGGCTTCCTGCACATAACTCCCCAGCTTGTATTTGCCCGTTTTCATGTCGATAAAATCAAGGTAAGAAGCATAATCGCCATCTACCCCCAGAATGTGTTGCAGTTCTGTATTCCGGGCTATTCCAAACCTGATTTTAATCATGGGAACCTGCTGCCACGACACAGGGTCGGAAACCATACCCAATAAAACCTGGTCAGGCGTCATCCCTTCAAAACTTGCTTTTTTGGTGATTTTCCGCAAAACTTCACTACTTAAGGTGTTGACCGGTTTTACACGACCATCCTGTGATAAAACCACCAACTCGCCAAAAGCCTTGGCTTCCTGTTTGTCAACCGGCTTTAAGTCGCTGGCCGAAAGGTGCTTTCCGTGTTGTGCCATGGCAAGCTGCGAGACAAACAACAAGGGTAACAACAAAACGACGGCACCTGATTTTAATGCATTTCTTTTCTTATTGATTACTCTTCCCAACTCGGCAAAGCGTGTGTGTTTGCTAAAGATGGCAAAAAACATGCCCAGGCTCATCAGAAGATAACCCAGGTACGAAACATTGGTGCCCCACTCATCGTGGTTTACTGATAGGATGGTACCTTTTTCGTCGGGGTCATACGAAGACTGAAAAAAGCGGTAACCCCGGTGATTTAGCACGTGATTCATATAGATGCGAAAAGGCATGTTGAGGTTCTTTTCAGGATCAATCAGGGTAACTTCGCTGGCATAAGAGGAGGGGCTATTGGAGCCAGGATAGCGTTCGAGCTGAAATTCATTTAACTTGATGGAAAATGGCAAGCTGATATTTTTTGATCCGTAGGTTAAACTAATGGTAACGCCTCCTACATCAACTGTTTCATGCGTACCCTCGTAACCTTTTCCACCGCGTAAAACCACCTCTTTCTTTTTTCCGTTGGCCTCAACAGTAACTATCAGCGCATCCATGAGGGAGGCTTTTTTAGGGTCATAAGGAATGTAGGTGATTTTTCCAGTGGGATAGAAATCTTTCAAAACCAAATTTAGCTGGCCAATTTGATAAAGATATCTTTTTTCAAACGGATGCCATTGGTTGGGGGCAAGCATCTCGTAGCCGGCAGTTCCCATCGACATGCGCGATACCGAGTCAACCGATTTGAACAACAAAGAATCATTTTGATAGTTGATGACAAAGGCACCTTTTGCATTTTTATTCCATTTCAACAAATAAGCACCAATGCGTTGTTCCATACCCGGTGTCATGTAATAGTTTTGCCTGCCTGTTCCTGCCGCGGCTACTAAAATAGCATAGGGCATACCATCTTCTGCAGCGGTAACACTTTCGGTTGCATTGGGAATGTACTCTTTGGTTTTGATTGAAACTTTGGTGTCGCCTATCTTGATTTTATCACTGTATTCGTTAGGTGATAACACTGACAGGAGTACTTTTTTTTCGCTGGTAACTGTTGTGTTACCTTCAGATACTGTAGCAATCACGTAAGTCCGGTCGCTGAGCATATGATTCGATGATTCTCCCTGTCGGATATGCATGGTTCCTTCAAAGCTAATAAACCTCGTGATGGCAGCACCAATCAAAATGATTAAAAAAGCCACGTGAAAGGCGAACACGGGCAACTTTTTCAATCGGTACATTTTAAATCGGAAGATATTACCTACCAAATTGATGGCAAGCAGAGTCAACAGAATATCAAACCAAACGGCGTTATATACAATGGCTTTGGCAGCAGTAGTGCCAAAATCGTTTTCGATAAAGGTTGCCGCCCCAATGGAAAAAGCAAATATTAATATCAATATTCCCATGCTCTGCATGGAAAACATCAAGTTGTAAACTTTTTTCATCATTACTCTTTTGTTTTTATTAATACATCAATGGCGCCAACCCCGAACTTTGAAATGGAAGCCATCCGGTTTTCAACCCCTTCGTAACTTTCAAGTTCTTTAATGATGCTATTTTTTAATACTCCGTTGCCTACGCCGTGAATAAATGTAACTTTTTCGTACTCGTTAATCATGGCACTGTTGAGTGCTTTTTTGAAATAATCAATTTGGAGGTTCAGCATATCATGACTTGACAGGCCTAAAATATTGTCGACCAATTCGCCTATATGAAGGTCAACTACGGCCTCGTTGACGGCAGTTTTGTGTTTGTCAATCAGTGGTTTTTCTGCTACCGCTTCTGATTTGGTTTGTTTGCTTGCAAATCCCTGCTTTTCGGCCAGCAGACTGTCGGATACTTGCTCCAACGCGTTTTCAGGGCTAAGTTTAACGATCAGTGCTTTACCGCTTAATAAGCTTGTTGCAGTATAGCTGCCCTCTTTGTAAAAGCGGCCTGCTTTCACGTTTATCTTGCTGTGCAGTGGCATAAATAACTTTGAAGGTTTATCGGCATGAAATAAAACCTGTACATAGCCCTTGTTCCATCGTTCCAGGTCATCACGCTCAATGGTCTCGATGGCAATTTTCGAGTCAGGAGGTATGGAACCGTAATCGATGCCAACCAATTCGTCGTCTTGCTCCATGAAGAGGCTGTACAAAATATCGTACTTTGTATTGTTTATTAAAAAGATATCCAGCTCGCCGGTGAGCAACCATTGGTGGTCGCGGGGCTCGTAAGCCAAATAGATTCCCTTTTCTTCTTTTACTTCAAAATAGGGACTTATCTCGCTCACGCGATCAGGTTCATTGTTCTCAGGTTGCGGGGCAGGGGTCGGTGCTGCTGACCGGGTACGAAACTGATTGGTTATACTTTCGGCCTCTTTGGCCCTGAAATCCAATATTAAATCGCTCTCCATGACCGGCATCTCGAATCCACCTTCTACCTCCACCTTTACCATGCGGTTATCAATGATGGCAGTAACCACACCACCGCCGCTCTCGTTCAAAAAATTAACTTTATCGCCTACTTTAAATTTCATGTTTGTATCATCTTTTTCGGGGTTAACCCTTTTCCTGCTACTTGTTCAAATCAAGAGGTTATCACACCTGCTTTTTATAAAGGGCGAAAATAGCAATAATAACAACCCTTCTTTTTATGTAATTAAAAAGAATTCTAAATAAAGCTTAAAAGAGTTTGAATATTTTGAACATATTTAATGTTCTGAAACGAATTTGTCATAGCGCATACTATTTGGTTGCTTAATAAGCAAATGAATCGGGTCGTATTGATGCATAAGAATTCAAAAAACATGGAGTCCACAAAAAGCAGTGACAAAACCCTGCTTGTCCTCCGGGCTCCCCGATAAATATACGGGGTCGGAGGAGTGTAGATGACTGAACTATTATCTTCTCTCAACCGCTACGATTGCTATCGGAGTAGCTCGGGGGTTGAACGAATGTTTAGGGTTTGGATGAATGAGTGAAATACTGCTACCTACAATACTTGTCATTAGAAGTAGCTTGTGAGTATGTTTGGGCTTTTGTAATGATGGTTTTAAAAGAGAAAAAAAACAGGTTAAAACATCTAATTTAGTTACATTTGTTCCATGAAAAAACATCTTCTTTTTTTTCTTCTGATTTTGTCACTTGGAGGGGGGGTAGTTGCTCAAAACGACACCATTGCTTTAAAGGAGGTGGAGATTATTGATAACCAGGACGAGCTTTTATCCATGCCACTGAATACTATTCAGCCGGCTGCTATCGACCAGACTTCGGTGATTGATGTGGGAAAGATTCTTTCTAATATCCCAAACATTTCGGGCATTAAAAAAGGGGGCTATGGGTTTGATCCTGTGGTAAGAGGATTTAAGTATTCACAATTAAATGTGATATTAAACGGGACGGCTAAAATTGAAGGCGGATGTCCTAACCGAATGGATCCGGCTACCACGCATGTGAATGCCAATGAGGTTACCAATATGACTGTTTACAAAGGTCCTTACGCGTTGAAATATGGTCCTGCCTTTGGGGGGGTGATTAATATTTCCACGTGGCAACCCCATTTTACTTCGACCTTTTCTACTCACCTTAAAGGAATCGTTGGGCTACAAAGTAACGGCGCGGGATACAACAGTGATGTAACGTTGGAAGGAGCAGGGAAAAATGTCAATTTTGTCATCACTGCCGGTACTAAAAAGTATGACGACTATCAGGATGGGGACGGCAGATGGGTAAAGGCTTCATTACAGCAATATCATGCTGCTGCCGGTGTGGGATTTAAACTAAGTTCAAAATCGGTGCTTGATGCACGGGCTGATTTTTCGAGAGGAAGAAATGTTGATTTTCCTGCTTTATCGATGGATGAGCGACAAGATAATACCAGCCTCTACTCGGTCAATTACCGGATAGAAAACGTTTCCGATGTGGTTAATGCTTTTCATTTGAGTGGCTGGTTGTCCAATGTTAATCACAAGATGGACAATAAAAACCGGCCTGTATCCGATACCGTGGTGGCCGTATCCTCCATTCTTGCTGTCGATGCAGGGATGCGTGGTGCTATAAACATCAATATGAGCAGCGGACAACTGGAATCGGGTTTTGACTACGAGCACATTTTTAAAGACGGACAGCGTGTTAAATCAATGATCAAACAGCCGGGGCTTCCCGTAAAAGAGGAGTCTGTTTGGAGTGATGCCAACATCGATAACATGGGTGTTTACAGCCAATACCGACAAACCGGAAACAGCCTGGATTGGGTGGTAGCCGGCCGGGTTGACTTTAACCGAGCCATCTCCAACCCGTTGGTGAGGATGGGAATGAATGATTTACCTTTTTATTACGAAGACAGCACCGCAAGCCAATATCTGAACGTTAGCTTTAGCGGGGGGATTACCTGGAAACTGAACGACAACAACCGATTGGTATTTTCGATTGGGCGCGGGGTGAGGAGTCCGGATATGACCGAACGTTTTATTATATTGCTGCCTGTGGGCTACGACAAATACGATTACCTTGGAAACCCACAGCTCAAACCGGAAATAAATAACGAAGCAGATATAGGCCTGAAACATCTTTCAGCGAACCGGTGGTATTTTGACGGGAATCTTTTTTTGTCGTATGTTACCCATTTTATTGGAAGCAAAAAGGTTCCTCCTTCCATAGCTCGTCCGCAGACAAAGGGTGTTCTGGGGGTGAAGCAGTTTGTTAATTTTGATGCCGTATGGCTCACGGGATTTGAGGCCTCGTTGAAATCTCCTGAACAAAACCTTTGGCAGTTAGGCATCAATGCTGCCTATACTTATGGGTTCAATCCACTTGCCCCGGGTTATAAAATCGAAAATGGGCAGGTGGTTGATGAATATACTCTCAAAAACGATCCGTTGCCCGAAATACCACCTTTTGAAACCGACTTGATGTTTCAATATAAGTTCTTTCATGCGACCTTAATACCCATGATCCGATGGCGCGTGGTAGCCGCCCAAAATGCTATTTCACAATCTTACGGTGAGCAGGAAAGCCGGGCCTTTCAAACGGTTGATGTAAAAATCAATTATTTATTTAGTAAAAACCTGTCTGTTTGGGGCGGTGTAAACAACCTGTTGAACACCACCTATTACGAACATCTGAACAGAAACATTATTGGCTCATCCCAATCGCTATACGAGCCGGGACGAAATTTCTTTATTAATTTTATTTTTAACTTTTAACATGAAACATCCGTTAATAGCTATTTTCCCCCTCCTTTTGTTGCTCACGGCTTGTGCCAGGCAAGCCCCGGTTAGCGTTGTT
>JANTGU010000114.1 GCA_024762735.1 Bacteroidales bacterium
TAGAACTATACAGGGCAGGAGGGTAGTAGATGATTTTGTCTAATCCTCTCTCCCCCGGGGTTTAGCCCGGGAAGATACGAAGGAGCTATATTATACGACCACTTAGAGCAATCACAACCATGTGGATTATGTTTTTTTTGGTGGTGCAGGTTACGATTTGAACTGCATCCTGTAAGGAGAAACAAGGTTGTAACAAAAATAAAAATGGTTCGTCTCATGGTTAATAAAACTGTTTGTTTAACGTTTATAAAGAAACAGCTTTTTTTATTATGTTTATCTTTGTGGTACGAAATTCTTTTTTCTACTTTAGCACACAATTATGTCATTAATAAAAGAATCGGGAGAGTTTGTACTGTTGATGCTTGAAACCCTCAAGCGGCCTGATAAGTGGAAGATGTTCCGGCATCAGCTTTTTATCGACATGCGGCACCTGGGCTCCGATTCCATCGGGCTGGTAGCCTTTATCTCTGTTTTTACCGGGGCTATTATCGCGTTACAGGTTTCCTACAACCTCGACAACCCCCTTATTCCGGCTTCCATGGTGGGTTACATGACCCGCGAAATGATGGTGCTGGAGTTTGCCCCAACCATTATCAGTTTGATTTTAGCCGGTAAAGTAGGGTCGCTCATTGCTTCCGAAATAGGAACCATGCGGGTAACCGAACAGATAGATGCCCTTCGGGTAATGGGAATTAATCCTCCTAATTACCTGATACTTCCCAAAATGATTGCCGCCATGGTCTATTTTCCGGTGCTCATCGTCTTTTCAATATTGCTGGGGTTAATCGGCGGTTGGACGGCAGGTGTTTTTTCGGGATTAGTGCCCAGCGATGATTTTATCGTCGGGTTGCGTTCGTGGTTTTTACCCTTTTCGCTTACCTACGCCCTCATTAAGACAGTGGTATTTGCCTTTATCATTACATCCATATCAGGCTATATGGGTTATACGGTTAAAGGTGGCTCGGTTGAGGTAGGACAAAACAGTACCAAAGCCGTTGTTTACAGCAGCATATTAATCATCGTGTGGGATTTAATTTTAACGCAATTGTTACTGGTATGATAGAAGTGAACCACATAGAGAAATCGTTCGATGGCGTTAAGGTGCTTAAAAATATCTCCACGGTTTTTGAACAGGGCAAAACAAACCTGATTATCGGGCAGAGCGGCTCGGGTAAAACGGTTTTAATGAAAAGCTGTATTGGCTTGCACGATGTTGACAAGGGCGAAATTAAATTTGACGGCCGGATTTTTTCAAACCTTGATGAAAAAAAACGCAAGCACATCCGTAAGGAGATGGGGGTGCTCTTTCAGGGCGGAGCGCTGTTCGATTCGTACAGCGTGGAGGAAAATGTTATGTTCCCGCTCAATATGTTTACCACCATGACTGCTGCCGAAAAACAAAAGCGGGTTGACTACGTGCTCGACCATGTTAACCTGCCCGGCTCCAACAAAAAATTTCCAGGCGAACTTTCCGGTGGCATGATCAAACGGGTAGCCATTGCACGAGCCATCGTGCTTATCCCCAAGTATCTTTTTGCCGACGAACCCAATTCGGGACTTGACCCCAAAACCTCTGAAGTAATTGATAAGTTGCTGTCGGATCTTACCAGCGAGTTTAACATGACTACGGTTATCAACACCCACGACATGAACTCCGTGTTGCAAATTGGCCAGCGTATCAACTACATTCATAAAGGCGAACTTTGGTGGACAGGTACCAATGAAGAAATTATGAAAACCGATAATGCCGAGCTAAATAATTTTGTTTTTTCAACCGAATTAACACGAAGACTAAAATCGGTATAAAAAAATTGTCCGTAATCAATATTGTACATATATTTGTACAATATTTAATACATAAACAGCATACTATGTTAACAGCAACCATTTCGGATTTCAGAAAAAACATTAAAAAATATCTTAATTCGGTTTCTGAAAATTTTGAAACCCTGATTATCAATCGTGGTAAAGGTTCGGGTGTGGTGATTATTTCACTGGACGAATATAACTCGCTTACAACAACACAACATGAGCTATCATCAAAAAAGAATGAAGCGAGACTTGATTCGGCCATTGAAAAACTAAAACAAGGATCTTCTTTCCCAAAAGACCTGATTGAATCATGAAATACATTTTTGTTGATGAATCGTGGGAAGACTACCTGTATTGGCAAAAAACAAATATCAAGTATGTTAAAAGAATCAATGCTCTTTTAAAAGATATTTCACGAAACCCGTATACAGGAATAGGTAAACCGGAACCCTTAAAATATAAATACAAAGGGTTTTGGTCGCGACGAATTGATGGAGAACACCGGCTAATATGTGCTGTTCGGGATAACGAAATACTCATTGCAAAATGCAGGTTTCATTACGATTAATAAGGGGTCTACAAACCCATAAACAACCATAAATTATGAATATAAACCTACTGGATTTAATTTTACTTATCCCTTTGTTGCTGTTTGCTTTTAACGGTTACAAAAAAGGAATCATCATCGAGGTTACCACCCTCGCGGCACTGGTTCTTGGAATTTATGCTGCCCTTTTCTTTTCTGATTACACTGCCAACCTGCTAACAGGCTCTTTTAATATAAGTACCGAGTATTTAAACATTATCGCCTTTGTGGCCACCTTTATAGGGGTGCTGGTGGTGGTAATGATACTAGGTAAACTGCTTGAAAAGGTGGTGAATTTGTTGATGTTGGGTATTCTTAACAAGTTGGCCGGTGCCCTTTTTGGTATTTTAAAAGGAGTCTTGCTGTTAAGTATTCTTATTTTTTTAATCAACTATTTTGATACCAACGCCTCCATCATTAAAAAAGAAGCCCGAACAGAATCGATACTTTACAAAAACATCCAGCCCATCGCCCCCTATATTTATGAAAGGTTTAACCTGGAAAAACTAAAAGAGAGCCTACCCGACCCGAAAGATGTGATATAGGTTAATATTTAAGAGGGTAAATATTGTGTCCAAAAAGTTTAGAAATAAATACCGGATAGAATCTAATCGGTTGAAGGGTTGGGACTATACTGGTAATGGGTTTTATTTTATTACCATCGTTTCCAATAATAGAATAAATTGGTGTGATAATAATTTAACACATAATTCTTCTGTGCTAAAATCACAATTTGATCATTTTACATTTTATAACCAGTAATTACTATTTTTGAATAAAATTAAAAAGTCGAAAAAACAATTTCCTTATGAAAGCAAAAATTTTAAGCCTCCTGTTTATTTTCTCCCTGTCGGGTAATTTATTATTTGCCGGTGAAGGCATGTGGATTCCCATGCTGTTGAAACAGCTCAACGAAAAACAGATGAAAGCCATGGGTATGAACATCAGTGCCGATGACATTTACTCGGTAAACCACTCCAGTTTGAAAGATGCCATCCTGCTGTTTGGCCGCGGTTGTACTTCCGAAATCATTTCTAAAGACGGGCTGCTGCTCACCAACCATCATTGCGGTTACAGTTCCATCCAACAACACAGCTCGGTGGAACACGATTATCTGACCAACGGCTTTTGGGCCATGAATAAAAAAGAGGAGTTGTCAAATCCCGGCTTAACAGCCACGTTGATGATTCGGATGGAGGAGGTTACCAACCAGGTTCTTGACGGCGTTACCGACGAAATGACCGAGCTGCAACGCGAAGCCAAAATTGCTGAAAACAGCCGCCAAATCATTAAGGATTTTGAAGCCAACTCGGAATATCAGGCCAACATTAAATCTTTTTTCAAGGGCAATCAATATTACATGATAGTTACCGAGACATTTAAAGACATCCGCCTGGTGGGAACACCGCCGTCCAACATTGGTAAATTTGGGGGCGATACCGACAACTGGATGTGGCCTCGCCATACAGGTGACTTTTCGCTGTTTCGTATCTACGTCAGTCCCGATGGCAAACCTGCCGAGTATTCGGAAGACAATGTGCCTTATCAACCCAAATTCTATTTTCCCATCTCGTTAAAAGGTGTCGATGAAGGCGATTTCACCTTTGTATTTGGTTACCCTGCCCGCACCAACGAGTACCTGCCCTCGTACGCGCTAAAGCTGATTACCGAAATCGAGAATCCGCAAAAAATCAAACTGCGTCAAACCCGGTTGGATATATTTAACAAGTACTCAGGCACTGACCCAAAAGTCAGAATCCAGTATGCCTCCAAAGATGCCCGTGTAGCCAACTACTGGAAAAAAATGATTGGCGAAAGCCGTGGTATCAAACGGCTTCATGGCATCGAAAAAAAAGAAGCTTTCGAAGAAAAGTTTCAAAACTGGGCTGATGAATCGCCCGAGTTGCAACGCGATTACGGCGACCTGCTGCCCAACTTTAAAACAGCCTACCATCAGTTACAACCGTTAAACCTGGCTTACGATTATATTCGCGAAGCGGGATTGGCCATCGAGTTGGTAAACTATGCCCGCAACTTTGAAAAACTGGTAAAAATGAGTAGAGATAAAGAAGTTTCCCAGGAAAAACTAAATACTGAAACCCAAAAGCTGCAACGCTATGTAAACAGCTTTTTCAAGGATTATTACAAGCCCATCGACAAAGAGGTGATGGTGGCCATGCTTCAACTGTACGATGAAAACCAAACGGCTACTTACAAACCCGGGTTCTTCAATACCATTCATAAAAAGTACCACGATAATTATACCGCCTTTACCCAATATATTTTTGAAAAAAGCTTTTTGGACGATCAGGATAAAGTCACCGGTTTTTTAAAAAACTATAAGCGCAAAGATTACAAAAAGCTGCTTAAAGACCCCGCTTATCAAATGGCTGATCAGGTTATTAACCTTTACAAAAACAATATTTTGCAACAGCGGGCAGCGGTAAACGGTACCATCGATAGTTTGATGCGCATTTACATGAAAGGGCAAATGGATATGCTTTCGGGCAAGACTTTTTATCCCGATGCCAACTTTACCTTGCGGGTAACTTATGGCGATGTGGATGGTTATTCGCCCCGTGATGCAGTGGAGTATGGCTACACTACCACGCTGGAAGGCATCATGGAAAAAGAGAATCCGGACATTTACGATTACGTGGTGGAGGAAAAACTAAAGGAGTTGTATAACAACAAAGATTACGGACAATATGCCGGAGCCGACGGAAAACTACATATTTGCTTTGTTGCCGCCAATCACACCACCGGTGGAAACTCGGGAAGCCCGGTGTTAAACGCCGACGGACAGCTTATCGGGGTTAACTTCGACCGCTGTTGGGAAGGTACCATGAGCGACCTGATGTACGACCCCGCTGTGTGCCGTAACATTTCGCTCGATATCCGGTACTTCCTTTTTATTGTCGATAAGTTTGCCGGTGCAGGCTACCTGTTAGATGAAATGAAGCTTGTTAAATAGAAGGACGTTCATAAACCTTCTGTTCAAAATAAAACCATTTTGGTCATGATTGAAAAAAAAGATATTCTTATTTTTTGTGAGAATAATCAACTCGAAAAAAGATATCCTTTTGGTACTACGCTGTACGATATTTACGAGGATATGCAGATTTATATCGGCGAAGAGGTGCTGGGTGCTATTGTGAACAACACGCTAAAAGAGCTTGATTACATGATATATAAACCCAAAACCATTAACTTCATCGGGTATAGTCATCCGGCCGGCAGACGCATGTACGAGCGCTCGTTGTCGATGGTGTTGTTTAAGGCAGTGTATGACCTCTTTCCGGAATATAAACTAAAAATTGAGCACTCTGTTTCGGGTGGGCTTTATTGTGAACTGGAGGGGTTAACTGACCACCGTCATCTTCCCCAAATTATCAATAAATTAACTGTGGCAATGAAAGATATTATTGCCAGCGACTTCCCCTTTGAACGTGAAGAGTTAAGAACCCATAAAGCGCTTGAAATTTTTGAAGCTTTTGGTCTGGAAGATAAATGTACGCTGATAAAAACACGAAACCAGTTTTACAGCTCGGTTTATAAACTGGATAATGTGGTGAATTATTTTTACGGATTTTTAATTCCTTCCACAGGGCTGCTTAAGAGATTTGATTTAGTAAAATACTATAAAGGCATGTTGCTGGTATTGCCTTCAAAAACCAACCCTGAAGTTTTTAAAAAAGTGATAGCCCGAAACAAGCTGTTCGATATTTTTCAGGAGTTTAAAAACTGGGTTGAAATTGTTGGCGTACCCAACGTGGGGAGGTTAAATGAGTTGATATTACAGAACAAGCAGGGAAATATTATTAAAGTTTCGGAGGCTTTGCAAGAAAAAAAGATTGCCTGCATTGCCGAAAAAATAGATGAAAAAAAGTCGGTAAAAGTGATCTTTATCTCGGGGCCCTCCTCATCGGGAAAAACAACTTTTGCCAAACGGCTGGGTATTCAGCTGGCGGTTATTGGTGTTAAACCCGAGGTTATTTCGATGGACAACTATTTTGTAAATCGGGAAGACACCCCCAAAGATGAAAATGGAGAGTATGATTTTGAGAATCCCAAAGCCCTCGACATTGCCCTGTTTAATCAAAACCTGCTTGACCTGATTGACGGCAAAGAGATTGATCTTCCAAAATTTTCTTTTTCCGAGGGGAAACGGTTTTATGACAATTCAAAACTGAAGCTTAGTCAAAACGGGGTGATTATCATTGAAGGCATCCATGCGCTTAACCCCGATATTTCAAAACTTATTCCCGATAACCGGAAATTTAAGGTTTATGTTTCGGCGCTTACGCCCATTAGTTTCGACAGCAACAACAGGGTGCCCACCACCGATAACCGTTTAATCCGGCGAATGGTACGCGATAACCGGTATCGAAAATACAGCGCCCTTGAAACACTGCAACGCTGGTCCAGTGTTCGCAAGGGTGAAGAAAAACATATTTTCCCCTATCAGGAAGAGGCCGATGTGATGTTTAACACGGCGTTGCCCTACGAGCTTAGCGTGTTAAAACATTATGCCGAGCCTCTGCTTCGCGATGTGCCTCCCAACGAGCCTGAATATGCCGAAGCACGCCGGTTATTAAAATTTTTGGCCTATTTTAAAAGAATGGGCACCCGCGAAATTCCTCCCACCTCCATACTGCGTGAGTTTTTGGTGGGCAGCAGTTTTAGGTATTAATTCGGTTATTAGTCGTCCCCCGACTCAA
>JANTGU010000115.1 GCA_024762735.1 Bacteroidales bacterium
GCTGGAACGCCTGATAAATGAAGAAGCACCCGAGATAAAAATGATTGGCAAGGCTGTTAATGCCCAAAATGCGCTGGAAATAATCATGGACAAAAGTCCTGATATTATTTTTCTTGATATACAGATGCCCGGAAATGATGGGTTTTGGCTGGCTGATAAGCTTGGCAAAATGAAAATAGAAACCAGCATTATTTTTGTAACGGCCTACGATGAGTACGCCATCGAAGCCATCAAACATGCCGCTTTCGATTTCCTGACCAAACCGGTAATTCCCGAAGAGCTCCAATCGACCGTTAAACGGTTTCTTGCAAGCAATAATAACCACAATCTCGGGAGTAAATTAAAAAATCTTGAAACCTTTTTAAAGCAAAACCGGGTTAAGTTCAATCATCAAAACGGGTTTATTTATATCAACGTCACCGATATTGTTTACTGCAGAGCGGATGGAAACTATTGTGAAATTGTATTGGCCGATGGCAAAACCGAGTTGCTGACCATGCAGCTTGGCAGTGTTGAAAAGAAATTGGGCAAAAATATTTTTTTAAGAATTAACCGCTCCACCCTTATCAACATTGATTACCTTGACAGCTTTGACACTAAAACCAAAACCGTGCTTTTATCAGATGTTATTCAACAGCATGAATTCAAGGCTTCTTTGTCAGGGGCAAAGAAATTGAGGAAATTGTAAAAAACCTGGCCTGACAGGTGCCATTACACGGGGCCCGGGATTAGTCAAAAGTTGGTGATAAAAAAATTCAACCCGACCTAACAGGTCGCCGCCGCACTTGCCTGCTGAGACCTGTTAGGACGGGTTTATTTCTTAAATCTACAATCCCATGCTCATGCTTACCAGCTCGGCGATGTCGTAGTTTTTAACCTCTTCCTCTTTGTTGGTGTATTTGATGCCATCGGTTATCATGGTCATACAGAAAGGGCAGGCGGTACAGATGATGTCGGCGCCGGTTTCGAGGGCTTCTTCGGTGCGTTCGATGAAAATCTCCTTGTCACCTTTCTCAGCTTCTTTAAACATTTGTCCGCCACCGGCACCACAGCAAAGGGCAAAACTTTTGTTGCGTTCCATTTCAACCGTTGTTAGCGACGGAATGGCTTTTAGTACATCACGGGGTGCATCATATTCTCCATTGCCACGGCCTAAATAACATGGGTCGTGATAGGTAATTTTCTTTCCTTTTAGTTCGCCGCCATCCACATGAAGCTCTCCGGAAGCAATTTTTTGTTGCAGGAACTGGGTATGATGCTGAACCTGGTAGTTGCCTCCCAAATCAGGATATTCGTTTTTCAGCGTGTTAAAATCGTGGGGATCGGCCGTGATGATTTTCGTCACTTCATAACCATTTAACACTTCAATATTGGTGAGTGCCTGCATCTGAAACAGCATCTCGTTACCGGCACGACGAGCCACATCGCCACTGTCGGATTCTTCAACACCCAGCACAGCATAGTCCACTTTTAGATGGTTGAGGATTTTTACAAACTCACGCATTACTTTCTTATAACGGTCGTCGAAAGCCCCTGCAGAACCCACCCACAACAAATACTCAGGTTTTTTACCTTCGGCCACCACATCGGCCATCACCGGCACCTCCAGTCCTTCAGCCCACAGCAAGCGGTCTTCGGGTGAAAACTGCCAGGGAGCACCGTTGTTTTCGATGTTGGAGAAAACAGTATTTAAACCGGATGGTGCTTTGGCCTCTTCCATCACCAGATAACGGCGAATTCCCAAAATAATAGAGGGCTGATTGATGTTAACAGGGCACTCCTGGGCACAAGCATTACACAATGTACAAGCCCAGAGTTCCTCTTCGGTGAGGTAGCTTCCCAGCAGTGCTTTACCGTCATCGAAGTCCTTGCCATTTTTTATCATTTCAGGACCCTTCTCCTTCATTCGCTTGCGGGTGTCCATCATCACCTTCCGGGGTGACAACAGTTTTCCGGTAATGTTGGCCGGGCACACAGAAGTACATCTTCCGCATTGCGTGCACGAGAGGGAGTTCATGTAGTTGATCCAGGTCACATCTTCAATATCTTTGATTCCAAAGCGCTCCACCGCTTCTTCTTCACCTTCGGCAGGCTCTTCAAAAGCAGCATTGGGGTCGAGCATCATTTTAACCTCTTTGGTAATGTTTTCCATGTTATCAACATATCCCAAAGGCTCCAATCGCCCCACAAAGGTGTTGGGGACGGAAACAAACACGTGGAAGTGTTTGGAGTAGGGCAGGATGTTGGCAAACAGGAATATCAAGGTAATGTGTACCCACCAATTAAATTGATACCAAAACCAGGCGGTTTCGCCTGAAACATCACCAAACAAACTAGTTAGATGGCTGCTTACAGGGTAAACGCCTAAGACTTCGCTACCGGATTGATGAGCCCATATCAGATAAAAGGTGTTCATGCCCAGCAAAGAGATCATCAGCACCAGGATTATGGTTAACGCGATGTTGGCGTCCATTTTGTCCACTTTACGCATTTCGGGGCCATAAAACCGCTTGATGTGCATAAAGAGTCTTCTGACTAAAAAAGCGATTACCGCCAGGGCGATGATCAGCCCAAAAATATCGCCGGAAGCCATTAAAAAATCATATAGCCAACCCAGGCCCGAAAAGGCCTTTTCAGTGCCAAACAGCCCGTCGATAACCATCTCGACGCTTCCAAAAAGGATAAGCAGAAAGCCCCACCATACCAGCGCATGCATCATGCCTACCCAGCGGCGGCGCAATATTTTTTTCTGCAGAAAGGCAATCTCTATCATCATCATGAACCGCTTGCCCCAGTCGCCAATTTTTTTGGGTTTGGTAAACTTGAAAAACCGCACATACCGGTAAATTGAAAATGCAAATACGCCCAGCGTGATGAGCAATACAATGAGGAAGATAATCTGCTTTTCCATATCTATCTGTTTTTTGTTGTTATGTTAGGTCACTTCGACAGGCTGAGTGACCGGATATTATGTTTCTTGCTGTTTCATTAGGTCACTTCGACAAGCTCAGTGACCGGATTTTCTGTTTTTTTATTACTCACGGCTATAAATCGTGAGATTGATTTTGTTCATCAATGCCTGGCAAGTCGTCATCAAATGGCTGATTCTGCTTGCTCTCGGTTATTACTTACGTTTATAAACCTGACAGGTCGCCAACCCGCTATGCCAACTGAGACCTGTCAGGTGGGTGATTCATCAACTATTCTACACTCTTTACCACTAAATTACCCGGGTCATCAGAATAGCCATAAAGATAGTCTAATTTCTTTTTATAGACCTTTTTTAAATGACGCCGTTTCAATTTTAATGTGGGCGATAGTTCGCCGGTATCGGGGGTCCAGGGGCGACAAGTGAGTGCAAACTTTTTAATCTGGCGATGACGTCCCAGTGTAGCATTGATACGGTCAACCTCTTTCTGAATGCGGTCAATCACTGTTTGATTTTCTATTAAATCGACATTACCTCGATAATTGACTTTATTGTTGGCAGCCCATTTGTGAAGTACTTCAAAATCGGGACTAATGATGGCAGCAGCAAACTTTTCTCCCTCACCTACCACCATCAACTGATCGATAAAGGGTGATTCCTTAAATTTATTTTCTACCAATTGCGGCGCCACATATTTCCCGGTAGAGAGTTTAAAAATCTCTTTTTTCCTATCGGTGATTTTTAAAATGTTGTATTCACCCAATTCACCAATATCACCGGTATGGAACCATCCGTCTTTATCGATTACCTCTTTGGTTTTTTCAGGATCTTTGTAATATCCTTTCATCAGGTTGGGGCCTCGCATTAAAATTTCACCATCCTCGGCAATTTTCACCTCCACATTATCCAAAACAGGACCCACGGTACCGAATTTTATGTACGGGTATTCCGGATGATTTACCGAAATAACCGGGGAAGTTTCTGTCAATCCGTATCCTTCGTTAATAGGAATCCCGGCGGCATAAAAAAGACGGGCTAACCTGGGTTGAAGGGCTGCTCCACCCGAAACAATAACTTTAATATTGCCCCCGAGTGCCTCGCGCCATTTAACAAAAATAAGCTTGTTGGCCAGTTTAAGCTGTTGCTCGTACCACCAGCCGTTGGCTCCGTTAAGTTCGTATTTTAACCCCAGTTCGACCGCCCAGAAAAAGAGTTTGCGTTTAACGCCTGTAAGTTCTTTACCGGAAAGCATGATTTTATCGTACAACTTTTCAATAACACGGGGCACCGTGGTAAACCCGTGAGGTTTTATCTCTTTAAGATTTTCACCTATCGTATCGATGCTTTCGGCATAATAAACGCCGATGCCTTTAAACTGGTGCAGGTAATTTACTTCACGCTCTAAAACATGGCACATCGGCAAAAAGCTCAACGATCTCATCCCTTCGCCCATGGGTAAAATGTCTTTGGTAGCCTTTACGTTGCTCAAAAAATTGGTATGCGAAAGCATCACCCCTTTTGACAGCCCCGTGGTACCGGAAGTATAGATGATGGAAAGCAGACTATCCGGATCTATTTTATCGCGTACAGAAACCAGTTTATCAAACAGATCATCTTTGTTCTTTTTCCCAAGTTCGATAATTTCGTTAAAATTATTCACTCCTTCTACCGGGTCAATGGTCCAAACTTTTTCGATGTTTTCGGTATTGTCAGCTATCTTTTTTGCCCGTTCGTAAAGTTCCTTTGAAGAAACAATCAAAGCGCGGGCTTCGGAATGTGAAAAGATATGCTTCAGTTCACGCTCGCTGTTGTTGGGATAAATTGGAACATGCACCACCCCAACCTGTGCCATTCCCATATCCATAAAGTTCCATTCGGGACGGTTGTTTGATATGGTTACAATTTTATCGCCCGGCTTAAAGTCCATGGAAAGCAGTCCTATGCTAAAATAGTCAACATTGTTTTTGTACTCCTGGGTGGAAAACTTTTCCCAGCGACCGTTTCGTTTCACTGCCAGGGCATCGTCGCGTTGATATTTTTCAAGAAGTTGATCAACGATATCAAAAGTTCTGGTTACTTCCATGATAATTGTTTTTAGGGTTTATACTTTTTTGGGTTTAAAGGTCCAGGTAAACTGGAAGGTGGCTACCACATCGCCATGCGTATCGTAGCCTGTTGAAGTTACATCTACTGTTTTACCTTCGCCTGTTTCCAGACTTTCGGCGATGGTGCTCGCAATTTTTTTTCCATCGTTACAAACAAAACGAATTCGTGTACGTGCCTTTTTGGTGAAAGAGGCCTGCATATTAAACACGAGCATCGACATGGGTTTGGGGGTTTCGTGCACTAACGCAATGGCTTGTACCCCTGACGAAAGTTCGGCGGCCATGCTCATCACGGCAAAATACATCGACTGGAACGGGTTTACGTTTAAATGCTTATAAGGAACTGTCACCACGGCGTGCTCGTCGTCAAACTCCACAACCCGCAATCCTGCCAGCGTTCCCATGGGCATGTTTTTTAACATGAACAGGTTCAGCTTTAAAGGGTTTGTGGCCATTTTCCTTATTTTGTTTTCTTTGGGCATCGTGATGAATGGTTTGTTATAAGGGGCTGTCTAAAAAGTCATTCTTTATGTCATTTTGAACACCTGCCTGAATAAACAGGTAGGCAATCGAAGCTGTCACACTGAGCGTAGTCGAAGTGTGACGAGTATTAATTCATGCTTCGACTACGCTCAGCATGACAAATACTACTTAATAGACAGCCTCTTTTTTTTATTTCTAAAAGTTGTACCGATTGTCTTCAATCAGCTTGTCAGCAATGGCACGACGAGCCTCCTTAACGTTTACCGGATTGACTTTGGTAAATCGTTTCATACCCATCAACATGGCCTGACGTTCGTCGCCCTCAGCAAAGGAGTTAACGGCATCCACACCAATTTTGTTGATTCTGCTGGCGGTATCATAAATAAACACATCCAGCATGTTTTTGTACAACTTCATTTTTTCTTCGTCGTACATGCCGTTGAGTTTTTCAATTCTAAGCATCATCGATTCGGCTGCATAGGTGTACATCAGCATATCGGAAACGTTCATCAGAATTTCCTGTTCGTTTTGAATTTTATCAGTGTATTTCTGCAGCGCAGCACCGGCCACCATCAAAATAGATTTTTTGAAGTTGGTCATTACTTTATGATATCCTTCAAAGTAGTCCATGGTGGTGCTTCCAAAATCAGGAATACCCATCAGCTCTTTGGCTACCTCTTTGGCAGGTGTGAGCAGGTCGATTTCACCTTTCATGCCCCGTTTCAGCATTTCGCCAATGGTTACCATTCGGTTGATTTCGTTGGTTCCTTCAAAAATCCGGTTAATACGCGAATCGCGGTAAGCACGCTCTACCAGCATTTCGGCTGAATAGCCCATACCGCCGTGAATCTGAACGCCTTCATCCACTACATAATCGAGTGCTTCCGAACCAAAAACTTTGGCAATAGAAGCTTCGATGGCATACTGGCGCAAACCTTCTACCATGGCACGACCTTTATCCATACCACCGGCAACCAATGCGTCGATGGCATCATCAATGTTTTGGCTGGCACGATAGGTGAGTGACTCGTTGGCAAACGTACGGATAACCATTTCGGCCAGTTTGTGCTTGATGGCGCCAAAATTGGAAATGAATGTTCCAAACTGTTTCCTTTCGTTGGCATACTGAACCGAAATATCAATGGTAGATTTCGCTGCCCCGGCACAAGCCCCGGCTAGTTTAATACGACCCAGGTTCAAAATGTAAAGGGCAATTTTAAAACCGCCGTTTTGTTCTCCCAGCAGGTTTTCAACCGGAATTTTTACATTGTCGAAAAAGATTTGAGTGGTGGACGATCCGCGGATACCCATTTTATCTTCCTCTTCGCCAATGGTAAAGCCCGGTGTGCCGCGTTCAACGATAAAAGCACTCAGGTTTTTATCGCCTTCAATTTTAGCAAACACGATAAACAGGTCGGCTACGCCCCCGTTGGTAATCCACATTTTATCGCCATTGAGGACGTAGTGTTTTCCGTCTTCTGATAAAACAGCTTTGGTTTTTCCGTTGTTTGGGTCGGAACCTGCCGTGGGTTCGGTTAATGCATAAGCACCTATGTACTCACCTGTTGCCAACTTGGGTAAATATTTT
>JANTGU010000116.1 GCA_024762735.1 Bacteroidales bacterium
GGTTATAAAAAATATCATTCATTTTATTAAATATTTTATTCAAGTACTATACACTGATTAGTTACAAGCGTTTTAACACCGTATAACAGAACTAATTTGTTTTAAGGAACGAATGTTTGTATTTTTGCACCAGAAAATAAAAAACGGGGAAAATGGAAAACGAGAAGAATAATTTTGAAATTCAGGACAAAGAGATGCCAAAAAACTCGAATTTATGGATGTATATTCTGTTGGTTATTTTGGCGCTGGGAATTATCGGCTTGTCTATTAAACTGATTTCGGTAAAAAACGAAATGAAAGACTTGTTGGTTGAAAAGGAAGTTCAACGCACTGAACTGCAAAAAGAGTTGGATTCGTTGGTGTTGCAACATCAAAAAATTAAGGCTGAATATGGCGAATTGTCTGACTCGCTTTCGGCAAAGGATAGCATTATTGAGGCTAATGCCGTAGAGATAAAAAAACTGCTTAACACCAAGTGGGAATATTATAAAATCAAGAAAAAGTTAAGCCGCTTACAGGTTATTTCGCAAGGTTATGTGCGACAAATGGACTCAATTTATACCGTTAACCATCAACTTACCGAAGAGAACCAAAAGATTAAAGAGGAAATTAAAATAGAAAAACGCAAGAACAAGCAATTACAACAAACAAAAGAGGAGTTAAAAGGTAAAGTAGATCAGGCCGCCACCTTGCAACTATTTGCTTTAAAAGCTACGCCGGTTCATAAAAAAGGGAGTGGTAAAGAGCGGGCAACCGATAAAATAAAACGGGTTGACAGGGTTAAAGTTTGCTTTACCATTGGTAAAAACACGATTATTGATCCCGGCAACAAAATCATTTACATCAGGATAGCCCGCCCGAATAAAGAAATTCTGGTAAAAGGCCGGGGCGACCAATACTCTTTTATGTATCAAGGAGAAAGACTGCAATACTCGATTAAACAATCTGTCGATTATCAAAATCAGGCTGTTGACCAATGTTTGTATTGGAATCGTCGTTCCACCCTGGAGCTAAAACCCGGCGTTTATCATGTTGACGTGTACGAAGGTGATCACAACATTGGAGGAACCACTTTCACCCTGAAATAAAATTTATTTTCATTTGGGTTACAAAGGCAGAAGATTATTGAGTAATTTTCTGCCTTTGTTGTTTATTGCCCCATATATTGAGAAAAATAGAAAGTTCGTTTAGAAGCCTCCCGCGAGCTCATATTGCAGGGTTCGGCCCCTGAGCTCTGCCCTTGAGCTTGTTGAAGGGTGCCGAAAGGTGTTGAAGCAAAAATGCTGCCTGCCGGCACACCAGTCGAAGGATGGCAGGCAGTCATGACAATACAAGAGGCAATAGAATCGATACTTTACAAACTTATAAACAGATGAAACATCTATGACGATCTAAAGACATTTACTCTGTGAAATTATTGCTATTTCAATGGGCAGGTGTGAATGATTATACGACCCTGTATGGGTCGAATATTAATAGCCCCGTCCCGATAGCTATCGGGATTAACCCGGGGTAAAATAAAAAGGTAGAATCTGTTTTGGCGAAATTTTCGTAGCCTGCCCTGAGCTTGTCGAAGGGAAGCCGAAAATTGCCCGCCCGAACGCCCGCCTGACCACATTCGGGCAGGTACCGTCTGGTACGGGCAGGTGACAAAACATAAAAGAATGGAATACAAATTCATAAATACATGAAAAATATTTTACGCACATTTTTTATAGCAGGATTGTTGCTAATATCATTTTATACCATTAACGCCCAAACACAATATACCCCTTACGACGATATGCCGGGTATGATAAAAAGCTATAAGCCACCTTACCATGCCTATTATCCTCCATGGGGGAAAATGCTTTACCAGTATCCCGTTAACTTTAATAAGGTTGTAGATTCGTTTACCAATTCATCTCAAAAAGAGGATAAAGTATTGGTGCGATATTATAAGCTTTGGGTTCGGAACTTGTCTGATTGGGTAAAAAGTGATGGTGCTATTACTGTTCCCGACCTGAACGAATACTACCATCGTTTAACTTTACTTCAATCAAATCAGGGTAAAGTGACACAGTTTGATACCAACACCATGTCGAACTGGACTTTTTTGGGACCCAAACAAACCTTTTGGCTCAACGAGGAGGGTTCTGCCAACCCCCCGGATGCTTGTGCGTGGCAGGCCAATGTTTATGCTTTTGATGTGGCTCCTTCTGATCACAATGTGCTTTATGCCGGAACCGAAACCGGCTTTATGAACAAATCAACCGATAAAGGAAACCATTGGCAACTTTTGGGCACCAATTATTATTTTGGAGGAGGAATTACTGCCGTGGCTATTAATCCTGTTAATCCTGACATGGTTTATGTTGCTGCCGGAAACCAGGTTCATAAAACCACCGATGGCGGTAACACGTGGATACCCTTGCTTCCTGCCGGAAATCAGTTTAAAGCCGACCGGTTAATAATTGACTACCAAAACCCGACTAAAATTTTTGCCGCCGCTAACAGCGGTATTTATCTTTCGGTTGATGGTGGTGTTACATGGAATAGAAATTGGTCGGTTAAAACCTACGATGTGGTCATTAAGCCCGGCAACAGCAATAATGTTTACGGGATAACCACCAGTGGCAATAATTTCAGAATGGTTGAATCTACCAATGGGGGACTATCATTTAGTTTACAAACCACTTTTCCTACCACCATTTACAACAGTGGCGGTGGCTTGTTGGCCATCAGCCAAAATAATCCCAACAAGATGTTGGCTATTCTTCTTAGCGCTGACAACACCCCTTATCTTTATAAAGAAAACCTTTCAACAGGCAGCTGGAGTCTTGTGGCTACCGGCAACACCCCATCTTTTAAAATGGATAATGGCCAGGGTTATTTTGATTTGGTGTTGGATATTTCCCCGTTGGATGCCAACATGATTCTCGTGGGAACCACAACCTCATTCAGATCCACCAATGGCGGAACAAGTTTTTCAACTATTGGCGGTTATTACGGTCCTTTTAGCGTACATCCCGATTTTCAGGATATTAAAATGTTGGACGATGGCGATAGTTGGATGTCGTGCGATGGCGGGATGTATTTAACCACTGATAATTTTGGTTCTACTCAAAACTATTTTGCCTTGAATAACGGGTTAACAGGTTCCGATATGTGGGGATTCGACCAGGCCTGGAACGAAGATTTGGTGGTGGGAGGAAGGTACCACAATGGTAATACCGCCATCGCGGAATTTTATGGCTCGAAAGCCCTGCGAATGGGAGGTGCCGAGTCTCCCACGGGCTGGATTATGAAAGGAAAAAGCCGTTATGCTGCTTTTAACGATTTGGGTAACGGGTGGATTTTGCCCCAAACGGCGGAAGGCCAGCCTGAAGGACGATTTCTGTTTTCTAAATATCCCAACATGGATGAGTACGGCGGCAGAAGAAGCAACATGGTGTTTCATCCAAACTATTATGGTACCATTTATATTGGCGAAGGAAACGGGTTTTGGAAAAGTACTGACATGGGCGAAACATTTGATCTGTTGTACGATTTTGGAAATCGGGTAAGATATTTGCAAATCAGCTATAAAAACCCTAAAGTGTTATATGTCGATATTGTGAGCAATGGACTCTACAGGTCAGCTGATGGTGGCCAAACATGGGAATACAAGCCCTCGCTCACAAGTGGTATTTATGGTAATGCCAACTGGAAAGGAAAATTATTCTTCGCCATTTCGCCCAACGACGAAAATACACTTTACGCCTGTCTGCAAAATGGAACCTGGAGTGGCGATATAGGAAAAGTTTTTAAATCAACTGACGGGGGTGATACCTGGGAAGACTGGACAGGCTTGCTTTCGGAATACACTAAGAATATTGTAGTACAACCCGATTCGGCAGGCAACGATATTGTGTATCTTTTTACCAATGCCCGCAACGGACAATCCGGTAAAGTTTTTATCCGTAAACAGGGGATGAACCAATGGGAGCTTTATAACAACCATTATCCTGCAGGGTTTTATGTCAACCTGGCTTTGCCGTTCTACCGTGATGCAAAGCTGCGTGTAGCCGGAACCGGCGGTGTTTGGGAATCTCCCATGGCTGATAGCAATTATAAACCCATCGTGAATCCCTGGGTAAAAAAACAGCACTACAACTGCATGTATGATACCTTGTATTTTGATGACCATTCTATTATGAGGCATTCCGGGGCTACCTGGCATTGGGATATTACCCCCGAACCGGCTTATCTGGAAGATCCGGATAGGCGTAATCCGAAAGTGGTATTGGGTAACCCGGGAGCTTACACCGTTAAACTTACTGTCAATCAGGATGGGCAAAGCTATGAAAAGGAAATAGAGGATATGGTAACCACCACCACCTGCCCTTCGATTGATGATTGTAGTAATCCTGCCGAAGTGCCAAAAGATATATGGAAACTGATTTATGTGGACAGCGAAGAGTTAAACTATCCAGGCTATGCGGTCATGTCGTTTGACGATGATTTTACCACTATTTGGCATACCCGCTGGAGTACCGGCTCCGACCCCTACCCTCACGAAATCCAAATTGATATGGGTCAGCCTTACCTGATCTCGAAATTTACCTATTACACCCGTCAGGATGGCCCCAATGGCCGGATAAAAGATTACGAGTTGTACATTAGCGAAGACTCGCTAAACTGGGGTGAACCTGTTAGCATGGGGGTTTGGGAAAATACTGCCGCCCCGCAGAGTATTGAATTCGACTCTGCAGTGATTGGCCAATATTTCAGGTTGGTAGCCCTATCGGAAGTCAATGGTAATGCCTGGGCTTCAGCCTCGGAATTCAGCGTGGTCGGGTGTACTGATATTACCGGAATTCATTGCTGTAAAAATCAATATAAAGCATTAAAGGCTTTCCCGATTCCTACTTCGGGAATGATTTCTGTTTCGCTACCTGACAACGAGAGGTTTAACTACACTGTTTATACTGTTTCAGGACAAAAAGTCCGGCAAGGCATTATCCAAAACAGCAACGGAAATTACCCCTTTAATTTTAGCCGGTTTAACCCCGGTATCTACCTGCTTCGCATGACGGATGAAAATGGCATTGTTTACAGGGTTAAGGTGGTTAAGAGATAAATTTATTGGCTGATTTTTCATAGTGCAAAACATAACCTTAATAAACTCATAAAGTGCCATTCTTTATGCCCCGTCCTTCAGGGCGGGGTGTAAAAAATCAATATTCCGAGGGCTCTTTAGCCATTAATCATAAAAAACTGATTGAATTAACCCGAGAAATTTACTATTACAATAGTAAAATAACCCGAGAAAAATACTAATAGAAATATTTATATATGAAGTATCTCTTGTTGCTTTCTGTTGTAAACAATGAACTTGACCAAACCAAAATGGTCGGAAAAAACCCCTGTTAAATTTATCCCGTTTTGGAGGTTGTTGGATAAAAAAAAGGAAAGCTTTTAGCTTTCCTTTTTTGAGGTACCGAGCGGATTCGAACCGCTGTATAAGGTTTTGCAGACCTCCGCCTAGCCACTCGGCCACGGTACCGGTTGTTTTCGGGTTTGCAAAATTACAAAAAAATTACCAATCAACAGTAAATTTAAAAAAAATCTGGTTAGGAAGCTAATAAAGTAATAATCACTTCTGTCCCTTCACCCGGTTTACTTTTTATTTGTAGCCTGCCTTTGTTTAGTTGA
Organism: Bacteroidales bacterium; assembly: GCA_024762735.1. GTDB lineage: Bacteria > Bacteroidota > Bacteroidia > Bacteroidales > F082 > B16-G9. The sequence continues at coordinate 5,677 of JANTGU010000116.1, forward strand.
ATAAATTCCTTGACAATGATTAATCCTAACCCTGTACCTTGTTCGTTGTTAGTGCCTACCGTCGAGGTTAACTCGGTTGAATCGGAAAGAAGCTCATCAATTTTTTGCTTGCTCATGCCCACCCCGTTGTCTTTAATACCTATCAACACTACTCCTTTTTGAGTGGTACACGAAAACCAGATTTTTCCTCCCGTGTGGGTAAATTTAATGGCATTTCTAATCAGGTTTCTAACAATAAACTCCAACTGATTCGGGTCGGCTACAACGCGGGTAGTTTTATCGCAATCTATCGTGAACTCGATGGCTTTGTCGGCGAGCTGACCCTTGTACAATCCGGCAATCTTTTCGATAACCGGATGTAAAAGTACCGGATTTCGCTGGGTCGTAATTTTATTCATCTGAATCCGTGCCCACGATAAGAGATTTGATACCAATGTATAGGTTGTTTCCAGGGTATTGGATACCGACGAGATAATTTTGTGTTTATCTTCCGGGTCAAAATTATCAAAATTATCATCCAGCAGTTTCATGAGTTCGGAAGTGGTGCCTATATTTCCTATTAAATCGTGACTGATAATGGAAAATAATTTTTCTTTGGTTTGATTGGAAGCCTCAAGCTCCCGCTCTCTTTTCTTAAGGGAGGTACTGGCTTCTTTTAAGTCGGTAATATCCCATAAATTAATAATGATTCCTTGAATGGTATCGTCATCTAAAAAGTTCTGCGCTACCCCTGTTACATAACGGGTTATATTGCGGGTAGTTTGAATTTTAAATTCAAAAGATACTCTTTTTTGATCGGCGGTGAGTTTACTTAATAACTCATCACTTTTTTTAACCGATTCTTTATCCAAATGATGATAAAAAGCCTCTTCTAGCTTGTCGCCCGGTTTACCCTGAAATAGTTTGGTATAAGAAGGGCTGAGGTATTTTATAACCCTGTTTTTATCAATTAAAAAGGTGAACTCGATACTGTTGGAAAGCAATTTTTGGAAAAAGACTTGTTGTTTTTTTATTTGATTTCTGTTTCTTTTTACCAGACGGTACGAAATAAAAATAAAGATGAGAAAAAGAGTAATTACAATGATGGAAATAACCAGCAACGTTTGAAGATTGTGGGTTTGAAGTTGTTTTTTTTCAAGGTAAAGAATTTTGTTTTGTTGTTGAGTAGCCTTGTATTTTTCTTTAATCTCTGCTAGTTGTTTTGACTTTTCAACCGATAACAGCGAATCGTGTAGCACCAAATATTTGTTAAGATAACTAAACCCTTGCTTGTAGTCTCCCATGCCGGAATAGATTTTACTCATCAATTGTAAAGCTCCTGTCATATCAGTACCGCTTCCCGATTGTTTTGCGTTTTCAAAGCAAATGGTTGCATATTGCAACGCCTTTTTGTAGTTTTTCCTTTGATGTTC
>JANTGU010000117.1 GCA_024762735.1 Bacteroidales bacterium
TCGTATTCACCGGTCAGGTGTTTAAAATAGCCGGTGGCAACCGGACTAAAAATAGTATCTTCCAGGCGTTGGTAGATGGTATCAAATTCGGGGTCACCATTATAGCCCATCAATACCAAATCGATATCTGCGGCAGCAAGACTGTTTTTTGAAAGGAACGAATGAATATTTTCTTCAATATCAATTTGGTTCTCAGGGCGGAAAAAGGTTTTTACATCCTGAAGGGCTGCATAAGTACGGTGGTCTTTTTCGGAGGAAAGCACGAAAAACATGGCGCCTTCACCCGATAGCCCGCCGTGTTGTTTATCGTTCAGAAGTTTCAGATTGTTGACCGCCTCTTTTTTATAATGGTTGATGTGGGTTTTAATCAGCCAACTCTCCCCGGTAATTTCATCAATGCCGCCCAGCAGGATGTTTTTCTTCTCTTCCCCGGCCAACATCAGCATGCTGTCAATCAAAGCACTTTCAAACGAGAAAGTTCGGTGAACATAGGTAAAGTTTTCGTTTTGATTGCCCAGCATCAGCGCGATACGGGCTCCTACCGTGTTGTGGGTTGACTGCATGAACGCCGTGGGATTTCCAAAGGTTTCATTGTTTTCAATCATCCCGTTCAGGAACTTTTCGGTATCATTTTGACAACCCATCCCTGTTCCGGTAAGGATGGCATCGGGTTGAGTGATACCGGCATCCTTCATGGCATCAAAAGCTGCATAAACCCCCATGCGTACTATTTTGCTCATGCGCCTCAACGACTTGGCATCTACATAATCTTTGTAATTGGGTTTTTGAACCTGAAGGAACTTCTCTTCATATTCAAAAACCTCCGGCAATAGCTCGCCCCGCTTCACAGTTCCCTGGGGTATTACCGCTCCCAGCCCGTTAATGTATGTTTTATTCATTATCAATTAATATTTTCCAGTATCCGCCTTTACTGCCCCCAATACGTTTAATAAATCCTTTAATTTTAAGCTGGTCGATGTGCTTTTGTATGGCTGATGAGTTAATACCTAAATAATTAGATATTTCCGCTCTCGTAATTTGAACATTTTCTTTGATGAGTTGAAACACCTCATCTTGCTTTGAGGTAAGTTTCTGACCACCTTTCTGACCACCTTTCTGACCACCTTTTAGTCTGCTAAAAGTAACAGAAAAAAAAATAGCTTTCCTACCCGAAAATGCTTCATTATTTGCTTTAACCACAAGTCACTTTGTAATTACACCTCAAACTCATTTACCCAAAAGTCGTGTTTGTTGCAAAAACTGGTGGCATACAATTTTCCTTTATAATTGGCCGGAAGCGTATGGGTTGAAACCGGTTCGTCGGTGGGATAAAAGGTTTTGGAGCCAAGCACCTTACCGTTGCCGTCCACCAGCGTGTGACGCACAATGTAGTGGACTTCGCTCATGCCATGATCGGTGGTGAGGGTAATTTGGTCACCATCGATTTTAATTTGCGGAAGGTGGCTTTCAGCCTTGTATTTCCACATACCCTGGTTTTCGCGCGTGTAAATCAAACCTGAAAAATCATGTTTGATAGCGGGTTTGCTATTCTGAGCCAATATCGGGGAGGCCATGGCAACGCCAACGGTGGCGGCCAATCCGGTTTTAATAAAATTTCTTCTGTTTTTCATTGGTGTATCATTTTTAATTTCGACTACGAAAGTACAACCTTTTGCTAACATTTTAATATTACCTTTGTTTTTAAATGATATGATATTTCTTATTAATTTTGCAAATTATTGAAGTTTAACCAATCCCATTGTTTTGGAAACAATCGATCCGGATCCTTTACCCAATTTACTCTCGGTTATTATTGATACCTTTTATAAAGGATTCACGTTGGAAGTTGCAGTCTCCATTCTGTTTTTTATTATCCTGATTATCGGTTCGGCCATGGTGTCCGGTTCTGAAACCGCCTTTTTTTCGATGACCCCGGGCGACCTTGATAAGCTTCGGAGCAAACACGACAAAACCAGCAAGCTGATCATTAAACTGCGCGACATTCCAAAAAAATTACTGGCCACCATTTTAATAACCAACACTTTTATCAACGTGGCCATCGTTATTTTATCGACCTATATTACGGCTCAAATGTTCTCACTTGAATCCAATCCCGTGTTAACATTTGTTGTTCAGGTGGTGGTGGTTACCTCGTTGATTTTGGTTTTCGGCGAAATCATTCCAAAAATTCTGGCCAATCGTCAGCCGGTTAAAGTCGCCACCATCATGGCTTCTACGCTAAAGTTCCTGGTTATCTTTTTTAAGCCTTTGAGCGCCATCCTGGTAAGCTCAACCAATATTATTGATAAACGACTGAGCAGCAAAGGTCAATCTATTTCGATGAGTGATATTTCGGAAGCCATCGACATTACCAATAAAGATAGCGACGAAGAGGAGAAATCCATTTTAAAGGGCATTGCCACCTTTGGCGAAAAGGAGGCTTCGGAAATCATGCGATCGCGGGTAAATGTTACGGCCATTGATGTTGAAGCTGATTTTGAAGAGGTAGTTAAAGTGGTGTTGGATTCGGGATTTTCCAGGATACCGGTTTATAAAGAGAATTTTGATCATGTTCAGGGACTGCTGTACATTAAAGACCTGCTTCCCTATTTGAATAAAAAAACCACGGTGAAGTGGCAGAAGTTAATCCGCCCGGCCTTTTTTGTTCCTGAAAACAAAAAGATAAACGACCTGTTGCAGGAGTTTCGTGAAAAAAAGATTCACCTGGCCATCGTGGTTGACGAGTATGGCGGCACATCAGGGATTCTGACCCTGGAAGATATTATCGAGGAAATTGTGGGTGAAATTCACGATGAATACGACAAAGAACGGGCACCGTTTAATTACGAAAAGCTTTCGGATAATACCTATCTTTTTGAAGCGAAAACTCCTTTGAACGACTTGTGTAAAATTTTAGCCATTGACGATGAAACGTTTGATGAGGTAAAAGGTGAGTCGGATTCGCTGGGAGGATTAATATTGGAAATGCAGGGTAAAATTCCGGTTAAAGGAAGTAAAGTATCTTTTGACCGGTTTGATTTTGAGGTGACCGATTCCGATGAGCGGAAGATAAATGAAGTAAAGGTTATAGTTAAAGACAAACAATGAGAACGACGATAAACACGGTGGTGTTACTGCTGGTGATGACCCTGGCCTCAGCATGTCATGAAGATTATTCGCCCAGACCCAGGGGCTATTTTAGAATTGACCTGCCAAAAAAAACGTACAAAAAGCTCGACACCACGCTGCCCTATAAGTTTGAATACCCGGCATACGCCAACATTACCAACGACCCTTATGCTCCCCGGGAGAAAAACTGGATTAACGTGAATTTTCCCTCTTTCAAGGCGGTACTGCATGTAAGTTACGAACCGGTCAACCACAACCTGGAAAAGTATTTGAATGATGCCCACACACTGGTTTCAAAACACATCCCCAAGGCTGAAGCCATTTACGACAGTCTGATTTACCATCCCGACAAAAACATCTATGGCCTTGCTTTTCGTATTGAAGGGTTGGGCGCTGCTTCACCCTACCAGTTTTATGTAACCGACAGCGTGAAGCACTATCTTCGCGGGGCACTTTACTTTAACATCCATCCCAACAACGACTCGCTGGCTCCGGTTATTAATTTTCTTGAAAAGGATATCGACCACCTGGTTAACACGATGGAGTGGAAAGAAAAATAGTTTTTTGATTATCAGTCATCAACCGTTTGGAATTGTCTTTTTTTTAATAAAGTAAATCCTGTTCTTGCCGAGCGAACGAATTTCTTTCTATCTTTACTTCCCTTGAAAAAACCTAAAAAATAAAGCGTGGCAACACCATATTATTTTAGGCACTTTATTAAATAAACAATTCAAATCAAAAATAACAACCATGAACAAAGTAGTAAAAAACGCCGAAGAAGCCATCAAGGGGTTGCAAAACAACATGACCCTGATGCTGGGCGGATTCGGTTTGTGTGGCATTCCTGAAAAAACCATTCAGGCACTCCATGATGCGGGAATTACAGGATTAACCTGTATTTCAAACAATGCCGGGGTGGACGACTTCGGGCTGGGTGTGCTGTTGGAGCGTCACCAGATTAAAAAAATGATCTCCTCTTACGTGGGCGAGAATGCCGAGTTTGAACGCCAGTTGCTTTCGGGCGAACTGGAAGTGGAACTCAATCCGCAGGGAACCCTTGCCGAGCGCATTCGTGCCGGAGGTGCCGGTATCCCCGCCTTTTATGTGCCCGCAGGTTATGGAACCGAAGTGCAGGAAGGCAAAGAGGTACGCGAATTCAACGGGAAAATGCACTTGATGGAAACGGCGTTAACTGCTGATTTTGCCATTGTGAAAGCCTGGAAAGGTGATACCATGGGAAACCTTATTTACCGTCACACGGCCAACAACTTTAACAACATGATGGCCATGGCCGGAAAAATCACCATCGCCGAAGTGGAAGAGCTTGTGCCTGCCGGTGAACTGGATCCCAACTGCATCCATACTCCCGGGATTTTCGTACAACGAATCTTTAAAGGAGAAAACTACGAGAAAAGGATTGAGTTTGCAACAACAAGAGATTAATGCCAAACCACAAAATCCAATTATTAATTTGAAAAAAACAGACAACTATGAGTTTAGATAAAAACGGAATAGCCAAACGGATTGCACAAGAGTTGCAGGATGGCTATTATGTAAACCTGGGAATTGGCATCCCTACGCTGGTTGCCAATTATATTCCCGAAGGCATGGAGGTGGTGCTCCAATCGGAAAACGGACTGCTGGGTATTGGCCCCTTTCCCACCAAAGATGAAATTGATGCCGACCTGATTAACGCGGGAAAACAAACGGTAACCTATGTTCCCGGTGCCGCCTTCTTCGATTCGGCTACCAGCTTTGCCATGATTCGCGGAGGCCATGTTGACCTCACTGTGCTGGGTGCCTTTGAAGTAACCGACAAAGGAGATATTGCCAGTTGGAAAATCCCCGGCAAAATGGTTAAAGGCATGGGCGGCGCCATGGATTTGGTAGCCTCGGCTAAAAACATCATTGTTGCCACTACCCATACCGACCGTAAAGGAAACCCAAAACTGCTTACTGAATGTAGCTTACCGCTTACCGGTGTTAACTGTGTAAAACGCATTGTTACCGACCTGGCTGTAGTGGATGTAACCCCTGACGGCTTTAAACTACTTGAACGTGCCCCCGGCGTAAGCGTGGAAGAAATTGTAGAAAAAACCGGTGCTCCCATCCTTGTGGAGGGTGACATTCCGGAAATGAAAATATAAGTCATTATTTTTCACCTTTAAAATCAACTATTATGGATTCTGAATCATTCTTTCAAACCATGGGATTGGGAGCAGTCCTTTTTTACCTGGCAATCGTCGTGGTGATGATTATTGCTGAATGGAAAATTTATGAAAAAGGGGGGCAACCAGGCTGGGCAGTTTTAATTCCTTTTTACAACATTTATGTTTTATTAAAAATGGTAGGCCGTCCCGGATGGTGGCTGTTGCTGATGCTTATTCCGCTTGTTAACTTTATTGTCGGCATCATTGTGTTAAACGATTTGTCAAAAAGTTTCGGGCAGGGAGTTGGCTTTACACTGGGTTTAATATTCCTTTCGCCCATATTTATTTTAATCCTGGCTTTTGGGGATTATAAATATATTGGCCCGGGAGCAACCATGTAATTGCTGACAACTTAAGGTCTGTTGTTAATTTGGAAGAAATCGCTGATTGCGCAATTTCTTTTAGGATTGTCGTTTATCTTTGCTGACAAATTAAAAAAAATCATGGTAATGAAACACCCATGACGGTTTAAAGACAATCTCTCTGTGAAATAACATTAAATTCACTGGGCAGGGGGGAATGATTATTCGCAAAATATCATCATCGGATTTAACAGATTTAGCGGATGTTTTTCGCTGGCGAAAAACCAAAATCTGTGTAATCCGTGTAATCCGATGACAGAAACATATATCATTGAATAATATTTAATTACAAGATTACAAACACATGAAAAGACTATTGTCATTGGTTGTAGTGGTGTTGTTTGCCTTTAGCGCTTGCAACAGCCCAAAGCACAAGGAAACGGTTCCTGAGAAAGTAAAAGAAACATTTCAAAAACGATTTCCTCATGCCAAAGAGGTAAAATGGGATAAGGAAGACAAAAACGTGTGGGAAGCCGAGTTTAAATCGAACAATCGTGAGTTTTCGGCTAATTTTAGCGCGGATGGTACCTGGAAAGAGACCGAATATGAAATTAAAATCGCCGAAATACCACCCATGGTAAAAGCTACCATCGACAGCCTTTTTAGCGGATACGAAATTGAAGAAGCTGTGGTTATCGGCAACTCGGAAATGAAAGGTTTTGAAGTTGAACTTAAAAACGAAAAAGGAGCCATGATTGCGACCATCAGCCATGATGGAAAAGTGCTTGATAAAAGAAGTGCTGACAAAGAGCACGAAGAATCTGAAGACGTAGAAGAAGACAAAGATTAATAGCAACACGGCATATTAAAGTATCTTTGCGCTGTGAAAAACCGATTTTACAGCAAAAAAGTTCAGGTAGGTAATTTACTGATGGGTGGCGAGTTGCCCGTGCTGGTTCAAAGCATGACCAACACGCCCACCGCTGATATTGAGGCTACTGTCGCCCAAATAAAACAACTTGTCGCTGCAGGCTGCGACATCGTGCGCGTAACCGTTCCCACCCTGAAAGAGGCTGAAAGCTTTGGTAAAATTAAAAACCAACTTAGCCATCAAAACATTGATGTTCCCCTGGTTGCCGACGTGCATTACTCACCTAAAGTAGCCGAAAAGGTTGCTGTTATCGCGGACAAAGTTCGTATCAACCCGGGAAATTACTTAACTGACAAAACCAAAGATCGGTACTCAGAACAAGACTTTATAACCTCCCGGCAGCAAATAGCCGACAATATCCGACCCCTTGTCGATATCTGCAAAAAGCACAACACGGCCATTCGTGTCGGCGTTAACCTGGGTTCGCTTTCCAAACGAATTCTTTACCGTTATGGCAACACGGCCAAAGGGATGGTTGAATCTGCTTTGGAGT
>JANTGU010000118.1 GCA_024762735.1 Bacteroidales bacterium
CAAGTCGGTATTGTTACCCAACCGAAGGTTTCCCAATATGCCAATGGTAAACCCGGGTCGTCCAATACCGGTTAGCTCGTACACGAAGCTCGAATCGGCAGGAAAGTCGGGGGTTTGTGCCGCGTTAAACTTGATGGACGACATGTTGTCAACCGTTTTAATGGTAAAGAGCAACTGGTTGGTTGCCAGGATAAATCCAAAGTGATAGGGGTGCCGGTCGTAGTTGGGCAGGTTTTTTACCTTGCGCTGTTGTGCTGTTACCGGACTAATATTAAACAAAGTGCCTAAAGAAAGGGCTATGATGATGATGAAATATTTTCTCAATGTTGATCAGGTTTTATTGTTTAACGTGGTGCGCGGGATAATAGTATTCCGGCGCGGAAAAGATGCGCAAATATAATTTTTTATTTAGTGGCCGAGTAAAGTGTTGCAATGCCAAAAGTTAACCGCTGCTGGGTAATGTTTTTATACCCTGCCTGGGCCATAACATCCATGAACTCCTTGTTTTCGGGAAACTTCTGAACCGAGTCGGGCAGGTAAGTGTAGGCTTCGTCGTTTTTCGAAACCATGCGTCCCACGCCGGGCAGGATGTTTTTAAAGTAGAAGTTGTACAGGTTTCTGAAAGGAAATCCATGTGGTTTTGAAAACTCAAGAATGGCCACCAGTCCGCCGGGTCGCATCACGCGGTTCATCTCTTTTAATCCTTTGAGCAGGTTTTCGTAATTACGTACCCCGAAAGCGACGGTAACAGCGTCAAAATAGTTGTCGTCGAAACGAAGATTTTCCGAATCGCCGGGTTCCATTTTTATGAGGTGGCCGAGTTTTTTTGCTTTTACTTTTTCTTCACCAATTTTAAGCATGTCAACGGCAATGTCGGCGCCAATAATCTCCAAAGGTCTCAGTTTTGCCAGCTCGATGGCCAAGTCGCCGGTTCCCGTGGCAATATCTAGAATTCGTTTGGGTTGAATGGTTGCCAACAGTCGTCTGACTTTCTTGCGCCACAGTATGTCGATACCCATCGAAAGCACGTGGTTTAACAAATCATATTTGGGGGCTATGTCGTTGAACATGGTACGAACCTGTTCTTTTTTACCTTGGTTGTTAGATGTCATGATATGGCTTTTAATAAGTTAAGGTGTTCACTATTTCGTCGTGCAGCCTGTTTTTGTTGATGGGGACCACGCCGACCTCTTCGCAAACAAGTCCTCCGGCCAGGTTTGCCACTGCAGTCATGTCTTCCGGGCTTAAACCTTCTGCCAGGCATAATGCAGCCACGCTGATTACGGTGTCGCCGGCGCCTGAAACATCTGCAATGTTGCGCACGTGTGCCTTCAGGTGCGATGTTTTATAGCTCTCATTTTCTTTCCATCTGATAAAAACACCATGCTCCGAAAGGGTGTTCATAATGATGTCGGCCTCAAGACTCTCTTGCAGCTTTGACACGGCATCCTCCACCGCTTTTTTGTTTTCACCCGATACCGCCAGGTTAAGCCCGTCATTTATCTCTTTGAGATTGGGTTTGAAAAGGGTAACCCTTTTGTAGGAGAGGAAGTTTTGTTTTTTGGGGTCAACAGCCACGGGGATTTTCTTCGAGTTGGCAAGCTGCACAACATGTTCAATAATATCCTTGTTTAAAACACCTTTGTCGTAATCCTGAATAATGATAATTTTTATGTTGCCATTGGCAATTATCTTGTCTATTCGTTGTAATAAATCACGGGTGTCCGATGCCGATAAAGCCTCGGTGGTTTCGTCGTCAACACGCAACAGCTGGGTGTTGTTTCCGATGATTCTGAATTTTGTGGTGGTTTTGCGATGGCTGCTTTGGAGGATTCCTTCGGTGGACATGTTTTCGGATTGCAACAGTTGGCTGAACTCTTCGCCCCGTGCATCGGCACCCACCACGGAGCACAACACGGGTTCGGCACCCAAAGCCTTGAGGTTGCGTGCCACGTTGGCAGCACCTCCCAGCCTGACTTCTCTTTTTTCGACGGCCACTATAGGTACAGGTGCTTCGGGCGAAATGCGGTTTACGCTTCCCCATACATAAGTGTCGAGCATCACGTCGCCAACGACTAAAACACGGGTATTGTCGAACGAGGCAAAGAGCCGGTTTACCATCTCGGTTGTAAACATAGGTTGTTGTTTAAGGTGCAAAAGTAATAAAATCGGAGTACCCTGACCAGGATGAGGAGTTACAAATTATGGCATCTTATTTCTTTTGCTTCCAACTTTCCGGTCTCCTCCTGCGTGTCCGTCACCGACAGAAAAGGAGGCCTACTCCTCAAAAAAAATTAAAATCAGGGGGTAAATCAATGATAAAAAATAAGTACCTTTGTTGACAATAGCGTATTGAAAACATCGTTTTATCATTAACCCTTTAAAATATTGTAATTATGAAAAAGCTTTTTCTCTTCGTGCTGGCAATCTCGGCCAGTGTTCTGTCTTATGGCCAGTTGCACTTTGGGCCGCAAATCGGCTATACAGCCTCTAAACTCTCGGTGGATCAGGGTGACATTGAAAATGGTCTGAAAAACAACTTTTTAATTGGCGCTTTTGTGCGGATGGGAAAGAAGATCTACATTCAGCCTGAGGTAAATTATTACACCCAGGGTAGTATTTTTAAAACGCCATCTATTGGCAGTTTGTCACCCCTGGAGCAGGAAATTAGTTTGAAATCGTTACAGGTTCCTGTAAATGTGGGCTGGAGAATGATTAATCTGGAAATTGTTAATATTCGTTTGTTTGGTGGTGTGGTGGCTAACTTTGTGTTGGATAAACAAGTTAATACAACAAGTGGTGACCCAAACGATTACGAAACGGCTCTCATTCCCGAGGACTTTAAAGATACCAACTGGCAGTACGATTTGGGTGTGGGTGTTGACGTGCTAATGTTTGCCGTGGATGTTAAATATGTGGGTGGATTGTCAAACATATTAAATGACGTTCAATTTGATGGAAACACGGTTACTTCAAAATCAAACCTGTTCGTGGTTACTCTCGGTTGGAAAATATTCTAGTTTAGTTTATAATTTATAGTAATTGAAAAATGTCGATACAATTTGTATTGACATTTTTCGTTTTTAAGAGCAAACAAACGTTATGGTTAGGAGGAGTTGGTATTTGGCATGGTTGGCCTTGATCGTTATTGGCTTTGAAAGTTGTGGCGGCGGGAACAAAAGATATATCCCTACTGTTGACAAGGGTAAGTTGCCCGTTGTTACTGTCAGGATTAAACAATACGGAAAAGCCCTGTTTGAGTTGGATACCAATCGGATGCAGGCCGGGTTAAAGCAAATTCAACCCCGGTTTCGACTGTTTTTGAACGCCAGTCTTGATGATAGTGCCAACATCAATCAGCTAAAGGCTTTTGTAACGGATACACTTAATCAATATCTTTATCGGCATACGATGGCTGTATTTCCAACCTTGGAGCCTTTGGAGCATACCCTTTCCAGTTCCCTTGCACGATTTCAATATTTCTTTCCTGATCAGAAACTTCCTGCATTTTACTCTTACATCTCCGGAGGGTATTTTGAAGCGCCAGTGCTATCCGCTGATTCGGTCGTGTTAATAGGACTTGATAATTACCTGGGCAGCGACTTTGTGTACTATGCCCGCATAGGTGTTCCCCGCTATAAAACCCACTGGATGATCAAGCAGGAGATTCCCGTTGATGTGATGAAAACGTTGTACCAAACTCTTCCTTATAAAAAATCAAAAGCAGGCAATTTGCTTGATATGATGATTGGCGCAGGAAAAACCCTGTTTTATTTGGATGCCATGTTACCTGATGTGCCCGATACCCTTAAAATAAGGTACACGGCCAACCAGTTGGTGTGGGTTGAAAACAACGAGAAAAATATTTGGGGATTTTTAATAGGTCAGAAATTACTGTTTAGTGCCAATTTTTTGCAAACCAACAAGCTGATGCAGGACGGTCCATTTACCAAGGGCTTTGATACCGAAGCACCTGCCCGGCTGGGCGAATGGGTGGGGTGGCAGATTGTGAGTGCTTATATGAACAAGCACCGGGAGGTAACTTTAAAACAACTGCTGCAAAACAACGATGCCCAGCTAATTTTAAATCAATCGGGGTACAAACCGTAGAAACTTAAGCAAAACGCCCGGTCACTAATCCTTCTCTTGCTTATGCCCATCATTCACTATTTCGGGTGAATTGTCAGGTGGTTTGGGTATCACCACTTTGGGTTGTTCGGTATAATGATCTTTCACATGCAAATCCATTTGTGGAAAAGGAATGCCGATACCAGCTTCGGTGAGTGCATCGTAAATAGCGATGGAAAGCTGACTTTTGGTAGGTAGTGAATCGTCAAAATGAACCCAGGCCAACAGGCGGAAGTTTAGTGAGCTGTCGCCAAAGTCTTCAAACAGTGCATAGGGAGCCGGGTCTGCCAACACATTGTCGTTGTTAACAGCCACTTTTTGTAACAGCTTAAGTACGTCGTTGGGGTTGCTCCCGTACTCTACACCCACCTTGAGTTCCAGGCGTCGCTTTTTGTCGGAAAGTGTCCAGTTTACCAGGTCGTTAGAAATAATATTCCCGTTAGGAACCACCACCTCTGCACCATCAAAAGTTCTGATTTTACTGGCCCGTACCCCGATGGATTTTACCTCTCCCATTAAGGAGCCAACAGTAATAATATCGCCCACCTCAACAGGCCGTTCGTAAAGCAGGATGAGGCCCGAGATGAAGTTGTTTACAATATTTTGAAGGCCAAACCCGATACCAACCCCCAGGGCACCTGCCAGCAGGCCAAATTTACCCAGGTCGATGCCGGCATAGGCAAAGCCCAGTACAAATCCAATGGTTATAATGATGTAGCCTACTGTTTTGTTAATGGCAAACAGAAAGCCTTTCGAAAGGCTCTTGTTTACCCTTTCGGAATTCTCGAACAGCACTTTAAAGATGTTGGCAATAAAGTAGGAAACCACAATGATGAGTATCATTCCTAAAATTTTGCCCAGTGAAATGGAAATGGCACCAATGGCAATATCATACACCAGGGCTGCGGCTATCCAATCGGCCACGGGTTCGTAGATCTCCAGGGTTTCGAGTGTCAGCTCTATCAACATATACAGCGCTGCTAATTTCAGAATGCGAATCAGGTTTAATTCAATGTTGGCGCAGTATCTCGCTGCATTCCACTTAAAGCTTTTGCCTGCCTCGCAACCTGCAGCAATTACTATTTCCAGTAATTTGTAGAGTAGAAAAATGATTAACAATATGGCCGGGATTTTTGCAGCGGTTTTGGTTAGCAGTGCTGCCAGGCTCACAAAACCAAATACGTCGGCAATAATGGACATCGCAAAAAGAGCCACAATAGCACCGGCAATTACGGTCAGTTTTTTAGCATAAGGAACACTTTCGGTTTTTTCTTTTTTAAATTGGAAGGCCATCCAATAGTAAGTGACTATCATTCCTGTTATCGCTTCAATCAACAGGTAGTAACGTAGCAAGTCGCCAAAGTACCAAAAAATAATTTCAGCTTCATTAATAATGAACAGGAAAAAAATAATCATGCTTTGCTGTTTACCTTTGTCGCCGGTAAACCTTGAGATAAGTGGGATGGACACTGTTAATAAAACCATGGTTAGCAGTGCGGAAATAGAAAGCGGGATGGTTTGTAGTACAATGAGGATGGTGGCAAGTTCCATAAGCAACAACGAGGCAATCCATTTGGCATTTAAAACGAAATGGGCATTGACAAACCCCGGATTGCTTTGGTCGTAGCCCAACTTATTGTACCGGTTTTTAAGAATGAAAAAAGTGACAGTTTCCAGCAAGAGAATGAACAGGATTAAAAAGAAATTTTTTTGCGCAAAATAGTTCCGGATACTTTTTTTGTTGATGTTCCATACCTGGTTCAGGTGGCCTGAAATGGGGAAAACATCGCTGTGTTTTAGGTTGATTTTCCATATCACGGGTTCTCCGGCAACAAACAGGTTGGTGCGCATTTGCTTTTTCAGGTTTTGTATCTTGTCCAAAGTTTCATTAGCCGTTATCAGTAAATCAGTTAGCTTATTTTCATGCAGGATTAGTGCTTTTTGAGTGGTTTCAAAATCACGCTTTAGGGCCGAGATGTGGGCAATCATTTTTTTAATCTGCTCCTTTAGTTCCGCCGGGACATCGGCTTCTCTGGAGGCGTTATCCAGTGTCAGTTGCCAAACTTCTTTTTCGTAAGCCAGGTTTTTAATGTTATTCTGAAGTGTGGAGAGATGACTTTGAATCTCAACAATGGCGGTTTTAATTCTTTTCTGATAACCCGTCCAACTTCGGGAAGCATCTTCCAGGTAAAACTTTGAAATGGTTTGGGCTTTCACCTTGTTGATGTCGTCTGATTCGTATTTCAGATAGCGGGTATAAACGCCAATTAGTGAATCGAAGTCTTGTTGTAAATTGAGCTCCTTAACGTTTTGTGATATTTTTGCCAACCGGTTTTGGGTTTGCTCCAGCTCGGTGTTAACATTAATCAAACTGATGGCTGTAGGTACTTTAAGTTTGGTGGAGTCGGTACTTTGTGTTGTTTGTGCAATGGTACCTTGTGTTACTGTTCCCAACAACAAAAGAAAGATAAAGAGGAGTTTCTTTTTCATCTAAATTGGCTTTTAATCAAAGCAAAAATACATTAATTTAATTGATACCCAAGTTTTAGAGACAAGGTGTAAATAAAAAAGCGGGAGCTGCGTCACAACTCCCGCTTCATACTATTTATTTCGTTTTATCCGGAAAGGGAGGAATAGGCGGAATGGGTTTAACCTTTTTCATTTGCTCCAGAGCCACCTCGATGGCTTTGTTGAGTTGTTGATCTTCGCCGGCGTACTCTTTGGCAGGATCGTTGTCAACCACAATATCGGGGTCAACGCCATGACCCTCGATGGCCCAATGGCCTTCCGTGTCAAAGGGAGCAAACTCAGGCTTGCGAAGGTCGCCACCGTCAATAAAGGGTAACGAGCCGCGGATGCCTACCACGCCACCCCACGAGCGAACACCTATAACGGTTCCCATCTTC
>JANTGU010000119.1 GCA_024762735.1 Bacteroidales bacterium
AGGGCTGCCGTGGGTATTACCGAAATTTCGGATGCCATTGCCATTTTGGTTTCCGAGGAAACCGGAAATATTTCCTACAGCGTAAAGGGTGAAATCAAATACAATATTCTGCCGGCACGATTACAAAGTATGCTGGTGTCCGACCTCGGATTAAACAAAGAGGCTGACTCGAATAAGAGCAAATCAAAAAAGTAAAATCAGGAATTAAGAACTTTGATTAACAACCAGGAAGCTATGAGGTTTCTGGCGTTATCTCTCGCAAGATCTGACTTCAACCCTCTTTTGTAATTTTAGAGGTTTTATTTTCGTTCAATCTTCATCTTACTAACCCCTTTGTGATTACACATTGATTTACTCCGGGTTGATGTCCTGCTCGTACAGCTTTTTACCTTTGGTATCGTAGTAGGTTACTTTGAGCACACGTGCTCCCCTGGTGCCCGAAACTTCCAGCATGGTATAATTCCGAACCATGATGGCTGAGCCGGGAACACGCAACGTGTTGGGCTGATTACCTCCATTGGTATTGGCACCCGAGTTAAGTGGTGATGAGGTAATGTCCCAAATGGTGGGTTGGTTTCGCTCTTTTAAAACAGATACTTCTGAAAAGTGAACATCGCCCGTGAGGAAAATCACGTTTTTAATTTTCTGTTTGTAGATAAAGTCGATGATACGACGACGCTCAGCTTCAAAACCGTTGTTGGAATAAGCTTCGTACATGCCCGAGTTGGAAAGGAACTGACCACCCATCACCACGAATTTAAAGGTGCCGTAGCTGTTTACCAGGTTGTTGAAAAGCCATTGCAGTTGCTCTTCACCCAGCTCAGATTTGCCCTCCTCTATCCGTTTGTCAGGATCGCGGAAGGTGCGGTTATCCAATAAAAAGAAATCACAATCGCTCCAGTTAAAAAGGGTGGTGGCACTATTGATGTCACCCACACCGTACGACGGGTTAGCCCAAAACAGCTTGAAGGCGTTAAATGTTTCATTTTTATTCCAAAAGCTTTTGTCCGAGTCGTTGGTGCCATAGTCATGGTCATCCCAGATGGCGTAATGATGCGTGGTGGCCAGGAGTTTTTGCAGCTCAGGGATGGCCCTGTCGTGTGAATAGCGGTGGAAGATACCGGCACGGGTGTTCCAGTCGGGTTCTCGCAGGTAAACGTTATCACCAAGCCATAAAAAGAAGTTGGGATGCATGTCGGCAATGTGGTTGTAAATCTCATAACCGCCACCATAGGGTTTGCCGGGACGGTCGTAAGCAGTTTCGTTAATATAGGCGCCGCTGCCCATGGCAAACTTGAAGTCGGGTGCATCGGTGCGCCATTTCCATATTTTTTGTGTGGTGAAAGTGGCAGGGTAAGGGAAGTCGACTTTATTGCCATTGATATAAAGGTCGTAGTGGTAGGTTGTGCCGGGCTCCAGTATATCGGCAAACAGGTGAGCGGTTAATGCAGTTTCGTATTGGGTGGTTACACTGTTTGAAATGTGCACCTGATCAGGATTATCGACAGGAAAATACTTGATAAAAACCTCTGCCGGCTTGGTAGTTTGTATCCAGATGGCGGCTTCCTTCATATCGATGTAGCCCTTCATAGGGCCGTTTTGGATAAGGTTACTTTGAGCAAACAGGGTCACATAAACAAGTGACAACAACAGCGTAAAATACTTTTTCATGATAAATGATGTTAATAATGTAAAGGACAAAGATACTTTAAAAATGAGTTTAATGAGAGATTGTTTGAAAGGAGTTGCGATATAGTGTTTGCAACAAGAATGTTCATGGTAGGCAATGGTATTGCCAAATAAACCTGCCAAATTACCTACCAAATAAAAAATGGCTACCTGTAATATACAGATAACCATTTTAAAAAGTGACCCTACCGGGATTCGAACCCAGATCATCAGAACCGGAATCTGACATTCTATCCATTGAACTATAGGGCCGGAAAATTTGGACTTTTTATTGTGGAGCTGGAGGGATTAACTTCGTTGATCCCATTTTGGGGGGTGTCCAACAAAAAAACCAATCGCTTCGCGCTTGTGTCCAATAATTTTTAAAACGCTTACAAGCGAGCTTGACGCTTTTTAAAAACCATTGTCCTGCACTTCGTGCTGTTTTTTTTATTGTGGAGCTGGAGGGATTCGAACCCTCGTCCAAACAAGGAACCGAGATGCTTTCTACATGCTTAGCTTATCATTGATTTTAGTGCAGAAACCGGGGATAAGCGCCCAATTTTCTGCCTTAGTTTCTGTTTTCTCACTTTGCCTTAGAAACATCGGCAAAGCCAGTCTGAAGTTGCTTGCGATTCGTGAGTCGGGCCGGAATCAGACATCTCCACCCGCGAACCGTCTCGTCCCGTCACCTTGTGTCGGGATAAAGCCAATCTACTAAACTTCGATTAGGCTGCGAGAGCAAAATTGTTTTCGCCAATTATAAAAATACGACACTGTTTTACGAGCTTTATCGCACGGCTCGGCATGCTTACATAACCATTCATCTTGCTGTCAAAACCAGTCAGCCCCAAATGTCAATGAACGCGCCTCGTTTAAGAGGGGTGCAAAAGTAAACAAAATTACTGTTGCATCATTTTATTTTCTCAATATCTATGCCAAAGATTGGACTAATTGGCTAATTCCTATCTGCCTGCGGCAGGCAGGTTTTGTCTGTATGACTCCTTTGGAGATGCACAGACAAAAAAATCATTTTTTAATTTTAGGTGTCCCTTTAAGGACAAGCTATTTATAGAAAAAAGATAAATTAACAATAAGTCCTGTCCGGGACGATATGTTACCGAATGTCTTTTAGAAAATATATCGTTCACGAATTTTAACCTCATATAACAACAGCAGAAATGACAAGAAAGCAATCATCATCGAATTAAACGAATTTTACTAATTTTTAAATTGTGGTTTCTGCGACGCAGAAATCACAATTATTCGTTTAATTCGTAAAATTCGATGATAAAATATTTAACCCTGTTTTTGAACTACAAACACAAATTGAATGTACAACTGTGTGTATTTATTAGCCATGATTTATTTACTATTTCGTCCCTGATGGGACTGTTTGTAAAAGAGGTTTATATTCTAGAAATATTTTGTCCCTACGGGACGCTTCAAACAATTGAGCAATTGAACCATGAAACAATCGAACCATGAAACAATCGAACCAAATAGCAATCAACCCATCCCCATCAAATCAGCATCAGCGGGCTAACAAACTTTTCTACATCCTCCGCGGTTATTTCGTTATCGCACAAAATCACCAGTCGCTCCATCACGTTATGAAGCTCGCGTACGTTGCCGCTCCAGTAAAATCCTTTTAACAGGGTCAGCGCCTCTTCCGAGATAGCAAGTGGAGCTTTGCCTTGTTGCCGGCTAATCTCTTCCGTAAAATGCTTTGATAATAGGGCAATGTCTTCACCGCGCTCCCTCAAAGGCGGTACGTTGATGATGATAACACTCAGACGATGATACAGGTCTTCACGGAATTTTCCTTTGCTGATGGCCTCTTTCAGATTCTTGTTGGTGGCGGCAATAATGCGAACATCAACCTCGATATCTTTTTCACCGCCTACCCGGGTAATCTTGTTTTCCTGTAAAGCCCGCAGTACTTTAGCTTGCGCTGAAAGGCTCATATCGCCAATTTCATCTAAAAACAGGGTACCGCCATTGGATAGCTCAAAGTCGCCTTTTCTCATTTTGTGTGCCGAGGTAAACGAACCTTTTTCATGACCAAAAAGCTGGCTCTCGATGAGCTCGGAAGGGATGGCGGCACAATTAACTTCTATAAAGGGGGCATGCGATCGCGGGCTTTGAAGATGAATTTGCCTTGCCACCAGCTCCTTGCCGGTGCCGTTTTCACCGGTGATTAACACGCGGGCACTGGTGGGCGCCACTTTGGCAATCATCTGTTTTACCTGGGTAATAACAGCTGTTTCGCCAACGATTTCATATTTTTTGTCCACCTCTTTGATCAACTGCCGTGTTTTGGTTACGAGGTCTTTTTTGTCGATGGCGTTACGGATGGTGATCAGGAGTCGGTTTAAGTCAGGAGGCTTGACAATAAAGTCGTAGGCACCTTTTTTAATGGCTTCCACGGCTGTTTCAATGGTGCCGTGTCCCGAAATCATGATGACCGGGGCTTCGGTAAGGGTCATCAGTTTATCAAGTACTTCCATACCATCCATGCCGGGCATTTTGATATCGAGCAAAATAGCATCGAAACTTTCTTCGCCCGCGAGCTGTAAGGCTTGCTCCCCATCCGAGGCCTCTTCCACAGCATACTGTTCATTTTCCAGGATATTCTTTAACGCGCGTCGGATGCTCGCTTCATCATCAACAATTAAAATCTTAGCCATCTTTTATTTTTTTTCAAAAGTAGCAAATTTGAACCTAATGTTGAAACTAATCTGCAGTATTTTCAAACTGACTAATTGGGCATATGATGAAATGTTGTATCTTTATAAACTTTAAAGAAGTTAAGTGGTGAGCATGCAAGTATTAAGAAAAATAAGGCTGCTGCTGATGCCGGCGTTGCTGTTGCTGATTTTGGGGATGGCTGATGCCCAACCCTCAACGGTGTCGCTGACCGGTGATTCTGTACTGGCGTTTCCATGGGCGGGAGGAATGAACTCCATGCAGTTTGGTGAAGTGGATATCAACAGGGATGGTATCATGGATTTGGTGGCATTCGACCGGCAGGGTAACCGGATGATGCCTTTTATTAACGGAGGAGGTACCTGGAAAATTGACTACCTTTTTGATGCCAATTATATCGATAACTTTCCGGTACTCTACGATTGGGCCATCTTTGCCGATTATAACAACGATGGCAAAGCCGATATTTTTACCTATTCGCCGGGGTGGGCAGGCATGATGGTGTATAAAAATGTATCGGATGAAACTTTGAAATTTGAACGGGTGGTTTATCCCTACCTTACCTCGCTAAACAGTGGGGGAGAGATTAATATTTTGGTTACTTATGCCGATTACCCGGCTATTACTGATTTGGATAATGATGGCGATTTGGATATTTTAACCTTTTGGGGATTAGGTTCTTTTGTCGAGATGCATAAAAATCTCTCCATGGAGGAGTATGGGAATGCTGACTCGCTGATTTTTGAAAAAACGGAAGAGTGTTGGGGTAATTTTGCCGAGAGTGACGAATCGAATGAACTGTTTTTGGATACCTGCGTTCCGGCACCATTAGCCGAAAGTAACAGGATAACCAATAGGCAGGAACGTCATACCGGATCTACCTTCTTAATGCTTGATTTGGATGGTGACAACGACAAAGATTTGTTGCTGGGCGATGTGGATTACCCTGGATTGTTCGCACTAACCAACGGCGGAACACCTGAACAGGCTCTTATTACTTCGTACGATACCGCCTATCCTGACGAATCGCAAAAAATCAGAATTTTCTCCATGCCGGCTGCCGCCTACATCGATGTAAACAACGATGGAAAAAAGGATTTGATTGTTTCACCTTTCGACCCGGCTACCGCGATATCTAAAAACCATCGTAGTGTGATGCTCTATCTTAATCATGGCGAAAACAATCATCCCGGTTTTCAATTGGCCACGGAGTCTTTTTTGCAGGATCAGATGATTGATGTGGGAAGCGGCTCCATGCCCGTATTTTTCGATTGGGACAGCGATGGCTTTACCGACCTGTTTATTGGAAATTATGGCTACTACAAGGGTTCATGGTATGATCAGTATTTTACCCTGCATAGCCAGTACCGGGGCACGGTTTTCTATTTGAAAAATACCGGAACCTGGGGATATCCTGTCTTTACACCGGTGGATATGGATTTTGGGAAATTTTTGGCTGATGGTGATAATCTGGTGGGTGTGGCTCCTGCTTTTGGCGATGTGAATGGTGACGGTAACAACGATATGCTGGTTGGAAACAGCAACGGGACATTGACGCTGGTGGAGTTTTCAGGTACAAATGTTACAAAGCAGCAAAACTACGCAGGCATTGATGTAGGTGCGTTTAGTGCCCCTCAGCTGTTTGACCTTGATAACGATGGCTTGCTGGACTTAATCGTGGGAGAACAAGATGGCAACCTTAACTATTTTCATAATAACGGCACGGTTACTAATGCCGATTTTGTATTGAAAACCGATAGTTTGGGAAAAGTGAATGTAACCGATTATACCTTGTCCTATTATGGGTATAGCTATCCTGCCTTTTACCGGGGCCACGATGGAAAAACTGTTTTGGTAGTCGGTTCCCAACAGGGTAAACTTTTTTATTATGAAAATATTGATGGCAACCTGACGGGCACTTTTACTGAATCGGACCAGCTTGGCACTTTATTGGGATTAGACAGATTTAACCCGGACAGGGGGATGCGAACCGCTGCCACGCTGAGTGATGTTTGTGTGGGGAGTGCTCCCGAACTCATGGCGGGTAATTTTAGCGGTGGCGTTGAATTGTTTGGCGGCAATGCCGAGGTGTTGGCCTCGGCAGGTGGCAAAAAAGCCTCTTTTGGTATGCTTACTGTTTTTCCCAACCCGGCAGATGATAAGGTTTTTATTACGATTCCACTACCTCTAAAACAATATACAATGCAGATTACTGATTTTTCCGGAAGGTTGATTTATTACAAGGCAGGTGCATCTATCAACAAGGGTACGATGGAAATCGATGTGAGGAAATTTAATCCCGGCATGTATGTCATCAGTGTTGCATCGGCCGGGGCAAAGTATGAAGGAAAGCTCTTGATTATTCGGTAATATTGGACTGTATTCAGAAAATGGAATAACACCTTTAAAATCGAATGTGGTGTTCTCTGTTGAAGCAATCCTTTTTTTTGTTAATTTTGAGCGTTGTCAGATTTAATACCAAAAATTATGTTAGAATCCGGCGAGAAATTTTATAAAAAACTTCATCCTGAGTTAACGGAAGCGCTTTATGCAACGTTGTTGGAACGTTCGTACCAGGAGCTT
>JANTGU010000120.1 GCA_024762735.1 Bacteroidales bacterium
TGGCCCTTCAACCGATAACGACAAGATGGTTACCAGGCTTATCAAAGCGGGGGTAAACGTATTCAGGTTAAACTTTTCGTATGGCACGCACGAGAGTCATTTTGCCAGCTTTTCGAGGGTCCGCCGATGTGCAGCAAAACTGAATAAAGAGGTAGCGGTGATGCAGGATATCTGCGGACCGAAAATCAGGATTAAAGGGATGCGGTCAGTTAGAGAGGTTAAAAAGGGCGATCTGCTCACCATGGCCACCCATCCTGCCGGTAGTGATTTCGGCCTTACCTATCCCGAACTTATTGAACAACTGGCTATAGGCGATGAAGTCTATTTTGCCGACGGAACAGTCAAAGCAAAAGTAACCGGTAAAAGCAGTGGTCGCATCGAGCTTAAATCACTCACCAGCGGTATTTTGCGAGAAGGCAAAGGGGTGAATATTCCCAAGTCGGGCATCAAAATGTCGGCACTTACCGAGAAGGACAAAGAGGATTTGCGCTTTGCTGCCAAAATTGGCATTGATCTGGTAGCTGTTTCTTTTGTTGAAAACGCAGAAGATATTATCACGGCCAAAGAGATTCTTACATCCCATGGGTCAGATGCCTGGGTAATTGCCAAGATAGAGCGGAAAGGAGCCATCAAAAACCTGGACTCTATTCTCGAAGAAGTGGATGGAATCATGGTTGCCCGCGGTGACCTGGGTGTGGAAGCCGGTCTTTTTTCGTTGCCCCTCCTACAAAAGGAGATTATCCGGAAAGCCAATGAGAAGGCCATCCCGGTCATCACGGCAACCCAAATGCTTGCCTCTATGCTGCACTCGCCCTACGCCACAAGAGCCGAGATTTCCGATATCGCCAATGCCGTGTTAGACGGCACCGATGCCGTGATGTTATCGGACGAAACAGCAGCAGGGGAATTTCCGGTAGAAGCAGTTAATGTGATGGTAAAAACCATCAGAAGCTCCGAGAAAGAATATCCCTACCACAAAGATTTTAAAGGAATTGCCACCGAGGCATTTGCCCACTCAGCCGCGTGGCTCTCGAAATTTACGCAGTGCAAGGCAATCGCCAGCATCACCTCCACAGGAAGTACGGTTTGCCAAATTGCTAAATTCAAGCCTAAAAAACCCATTTACGCACTGGCACTGAACAAAAGACTGAAATATAAAATGGCCTTGGTTTGGGGAGTAAACAAAACCTTTGTGATACAACCCCATGTGAGCGAAACAAACCTCATTTATCAATTCTTAAAACAACTGGACTCCCCACAGCAATACCTGATAACCATGGGAAGTACAACTGGAAAAGGAACCACCAACCTGATACGGATAATTGATGAGGTAGAAATAAAAAAGATTTTCAATCGTTTTGAATCATAAACCATGGCGCTTTTTTTTCGTTATTTTTGCGATTATTAAAACACTGTAACATGAACCAACTTCTTGAAATATTACAATATACCATTCCGGCTTTGGTGGTGCTGTTGGCCGCCTGGCTTATTCTGAAAAAGTTTTTAGACTTTAACACCAGGCATCTTGTGGTGATGCAGCAGAGCCTGGAGCTGGAGAAACAAAAATTGGATAAGGGCAGCAAGAGCAAAAAGGAAGAGGCTTTTATCCCGTTAAAGCTGCAGGCATACGAGCGTTTTGCCCTCTTTCTGGAGCGCATTAACCCACCCAACCTGGTTACCCGCGAGTTGCAGCCGGGGCTTACTGCCGGACAGTTTCGCAAAGCACTGCTGAGCAGCATAAAAGAAGAGTTTGAACATAATATGTCGCAGCAAATTTACATTTCAGATGCCGCCTGGGCATCCGTCAAAAACGCCAAAGAGGCGGTGATGAGCATCGTTAACAAGGCGTCTAAACAGGTACAACCCTCCGAAAGTGCGGCCAAACTGGGTGAAGCTGTATTAGCAGCATCCTTCGAAAATCAAGAGAGTGCTGTTGATAAAGCGTTAGCCATTTTGAAAAAAGACCTCAGAGCACAATTTGCCTAATGGGTAGAGATAACAAATATCACGTTAGTTTTATCGGATCGGGAAACGTGGCTTTCCATCTGGCAAAAAACATGGATGCATCAGGGGTCATAATTGATGAGATTTACTCACCCAACCGCGATAACCGGGAGTTACTTGCTAAAGCGCTAAACGCCAAAGCCATTGAATCACTTGCCAGCATTACAGCAACCTCCGACTTTTATATTATTGCTGTCCCCGACGACAAGGTAAAAGAGGTGGTGAGCAGTTTGCCCCCCGTAAAAGGTGTAGTAGCACACACATCGGGGATTACTCCCATGTCGGTTATTTCATCGAGATTTAAAAACAGTGGTGTTTTTTACCCGCTTCAAACTTTTAGCAAACAACGAGAGGTAAATATAGCTACCGTTCCTTTTTGCATCGAGGGCAATACGGAAGCTGCTGCTGAAAAGCTAACGGCTCTTGCCGGTAAACTTTCACGCAACATCAACGCTGTCAACAGCCACGAGCGAAAGAACCTGCATCTGGCTGCCGTGTTTGTCAGTAACTTTGTCAACCATCTGTACCACACTGCCAACACACTGGTAGAGGAAAGCGGCCTGTCTTTCGACCTGCTGCTTCCTTTAATTGAAGAGGTGGCAGCCAAAGTAAAAACACTATCGCCCGAGGCAGCACAAACAGGGCCGGCACGCCGAAACGATAAAAACAGCATCAAAATGCACCGTGAGATGCTCAACCCTCATCCTGATTTTAAAGCCTTGTACGATTTAATAACCCGCCAAATTATAAAACAGTATCATGAGTAATTATAAAGCACTTCTTTCAAAAGTCAACACCTTTATTTTTGACTACGACGGGGTAATGACTGATGGCAAACTTATTTTGCTCCACGACGGGCAGCCCTTGCGTACCGCCAACGTTAAGGATGGCTATGCTCTGCAATTGGCCAGACGGCTTGGCTACCGGGTGGTAATCATTTCGGGGGGCATTTCAAAATCGGTGGAAAACCGTTTTGACAGTCTGCGCATTACCGACGTTTTTTTGGGCATTAGCGACAAAACAAAAGTCTTTGAAAAATATTTACAGGATAATAATTTATCTGCCGATCAGGTCATTTACATGGGTGATGATATCCCCGATTACCGGGTGATGAAAATGGCCGGTGTTCCGGTTTGCCCTGCTGATGCCAGCGAAGAGATAAAAAACATCTCAGTTTACATTTCTGACAAAAAAGGGGGCGAGGGTTGCGTACGCGACATCATTGAACAAGTGCTAAAAGTACAGGGAAAATGGATGACAGACGAAGCTTTTAGCTGGTAAAAAAGGTATTTATATTATGAAACTCAACCATTACCTCAACTTAATCCGGTGGCCCAACCTGCTCATCATTATCCTGAGCATGGTGTTTATTCGTTGGTTTGTGATTATCCCCTTGCTTGGCGCGGGGGGAATGAGCATGGTGCAGTTTATGGTGCTGTTGCTTTCAGTACTGTTTATTACCGTGGCAGGTTACATTATCAACGACTTTTTTGACATGGATGCTGACCGCATCAACAAACCGGGCATCAACCGTGTTGGCACCACCTTTTCGGTTGCGTGGGCCAAAAATGCCTACTACCTTTATTCTGCCCTGGGTATTGCCGGCGGGTTGCTTATCTCGTGGTGGGTTGGCGAAATTAACTACGCGCTTATCTTTTTATTCACCACCGGTATGCTTTGGTACTACTCCGAACGCTATCAGTGTCAGGTACTGTTGGGCAACCTGGTGGTAGCCTTCCTAAGTGCGCTATCATTTGGATTGGTATGGCTTTACGAGTTTTTCGCCATGAAAAGCCATGCCGAACTCTTTTCGTCGGCACAAGCCAACTTTATGCTGATCAGTAAAATGGTACTTATCTACATGGGATTTGCTTTTTTTGCCAGTCTTTTCAGAGAGATGATCAAAGATATGGAAGATCTTGAAGGCGACTCCCGTATGGGATGCCGAACACTGCCCGTGGTGGTTGGCGCTGGCAAGGCTAAAACTTTCACACTCGCTGTTGGCGTTTTTATGCTGGCTTTCATTCTGTATGTGCAATATTTCTTTTTCCTGTCGGGATACCTCTACCTGTTTGGCTACTTTTTTGCTTTGGACGGGCTGTTGATATTGATGCTGATCAAGCTGAATCGTGCCAAAGATATAGTTGATTTCAGCAACCTGTCGGGGATGTCCAAGTTATTTATGGCAGCAGGAATCCTGTCGATGCTGATTTTTTATTTTGAACACTAATCACTATGAAAATTCTTCAAAAACTTTTACAGCCTTATGACCTGGTGCTTGCCTCAGGATCACCCCGCAGAAAAATACTGCTGGAAGAGATGGAGCTTCCATTCAGGGTAGATACCCGGCCTGTGGAAGAAGTTGTTCCATCTAACCACACCCCCGAAGCGGTAGCTATGTATTTAAGCAAACTCAAAGCCGATGCTTTCGAAGCCGGTTATTTTTCTGAAAATACCCTTGTAATAACGGCAGACACCGTGGTGGCCATGGGCAGCACCATACTTGGGAAACCATCGGGAAGAGCAGAAGCCATTAGCATGCTGCAGCAACTTTCAGGAAATAGGCACCAGGTCATTACCGGTGTTACGCTGCGAACGGCTCAAAAAGAAAAAAGCTTTTTCGTGTCAACAGAAGTTTTCTTTAAGTCGCTTGACCCGGAAGAGATTGTTTTTTACGTGGATCATTATAAGCCTTTTGATAAAGCCGGCGCGTATGGTATTCAGGAATGGATTGGCCACGCGGGCATTGAAAAAATTAACGGTTCCTATTTTAATGTTGTCGGGTTGCCTACCCACCGCCTCTACGAAGAGCTTTTGTTGTTTATTACCGACAGCAACGTTTGAGCCTTTAGCTCGGTTTCCTCCCACTCTTTCTCCACATCCGAATCGGCTGTCAGGCCTCCGCCAACATATAGGTTTAAGGTGTCGTTGTTTACCTCAGCACATCTTAGGTTAACATATAAGTCCGACTGGCCATTAAGGCGCCAGGGGCCTAAAAAGCCGGTATAGAACTTGCGCCCGTGAGGCTCCACTTCTTCAATCAAGGCATAGGCATCGTTTTGCGGCATGCCGCACACTGCAGGGGTGGGATGAAGCGCCTCTACCAATTGATCCATATTTTTATCGGCTGCTTTGCCTTCAACCTTAAAGATGGTTTGAATATGAGCCAGGTGCCCCGCCCTAACAGTTCTTGGCTTTTCCTCGGTAAAACCTGTAATTCCCAATTTCAGCAGCCGTTCGCGGATAAAATCTGAAACATATTGCTGCTCAACAACCTCCTTGTTCGTCCAGTGAGCTTCACCCTTTTTATCAAACGTGGTCGTTCCTGCCAACGACATGATTACCACTCCCCCATCAGGTCTTTGACTCAACAAAGTTTCAGGAGTAGCCCCTAACCATGTTCCTTCATCAGGAATGGAAAAAAGATAGACAAAGGCGCCTGGATACTGTTTTGCCAATCGCATAAAAAGCGATGCAAGATCCATTTTGTTTTCCGGTGTTACCACTTTCAGCCTGGATAGGACTACTTTTTGAAGCTCCTTGTCTTTTAACCTGCGAACCAAATTTCGGGCTATTGATAGATAGGCTTCTTTTGTAAGTTCCACCGGCACCGATTTGACTGCTTCCGCAACTTGATTGGGTAGAAGCTTTACCTTTCTGATAAATTCAACGAGCTCTTGTTCGGTAGCCGCGTATAAGTCACTGTTGATAAAATAGCCAACACCCGTACTTGCCGACTCGAACGGAAAAACCAGAAAACCACTGGAATAACATATTTCCTTTAAATTATGAACCATATGAACCCGCTCCACCTTTGCCACCAGGTGCATCTTAGCGGTTTCAGGTTGTTGATACACAGCAAAAGGAATACCTTTTTGTTGTAGCAGGTTAATGGCTTCTATGACCTTTTTTTGATCCATAATGCGTGGCAGATATGGCCTTAATTAATTAGCTTGTCATGTAGTTTCAAAAGTACAATTTTTATTTTTATTGGCGAAATAATATTGCTAATGGTTAAAAGGTACCTTGTTATGACTTATTTAATGTATAGAGAAGTCCCGCAGGGACGATATGTTTCTAGAATAAAACCCTCGAATACAAGCAGTCCCGTCAGGGACGAAATAAAAAATATAGCTCATGGTAAATACATAAGCCCAATTTTATATTCAACTCGTATATGAGATTGAATTTAATGAACAATATATTATACTAAAGAGATTTGACAACCTATCGTCCCTGACGGGACTTATTTTTAATCCCTCTTCTTTCTACAAATATCTTGCCCCTAAAGGAACCACCCAAAATCAAAACAATGAGTTTTTTGTTAGCGCATCTCCAAAAGAATCCCTTGATCCGATTGGACACAGCCATTATTACCACTCAATGGCTTAAGGTCTAATAACAATATTTCAATAAAAAAAGCGGCTCTCATTGAAAGCCGCTTTTTTTAAAAGTCAATGCATTATTTAATATCACATGCTTTGGCGATTTTTTTAGGAATCGCTTTCTTGTGAACGGTAATACCAATAGTTTGAAGTTCCACAAAAGGAACGGAAGCATAAAAATAACCTTTGTACACCTGATCGGTTCCCCAGGAGTTTTTAATCTTATAAAATTTATCTCCATTCTGGTCGTAGGCAATACCTACTATTTGCATGCCGTGGTCATCAGTAACCTCATAATTATCATACTCTTGCTGACGCATCTCCTGCGTAATCACTTTTTCTTTTACCGGCTCGTCAAAACTATACAATGCTGCTCTTTTTTCTTTAGCAGTAAGTTTTTCCCAGTTGGCCCGGTCGGTTCCCGATAAATCAGGGCGTTCTTCGTCAGGAATAACGGCAACTCCTTTTTTCCATGAAAAGCCTTTGTCGCTCACATCAGCGCCCCAGGCCACGGTATAGCCATTTTCCAGTGCGTTATCGATAATAGCCATCATATCTTCCATG
>JANTGU010000121.1 GCA_024762735.1 Bacteroidales bacterium
AGCGTTCACCTTTGGAAAGAAGACAAATACTTTAAAAACAACGACTTTAAAGGGAATATGGAATTGGCACAACTCTATGGCGAATGGAAACACCGTATTTCCGACCGGCTCAATTATACCCTGGAAATGCACTTTCAGTATTTCACCCTGAATGGAAGTTTCTCGCCTGAACCCCGTTTGGGCATAGAGTGGTCATTCACTCCTAAACAGATGGTTAGCTTTGGCTACGGACTGCAATCTCAAACCCAGCCCAAGGTAATTTATTTTGTTGAAACGGAACTTGCCAATGGAACTACCGTTCAAACCAACAGGGATTTGGGATTCACCAAAAGTCATCAGTTTGTAATGGCTTACAACAACCGCATCGCACCGAACCTGCGGTTTAAAACGGAGATGTATTACCAAATGTTGTTCAATGTGCCGGTGAGCATTTCAAACCCAAACTACTCCGTATTAAACGAAGGAGCCTACTTTTACATTGATTTGGAGGACAGCCTTGTAAACGAAGGAACCGGAACAAACTATGGCATCGAATTTACCCTCGAGAAGTTTCTGTCGAATCATTTCTATTATCTCGGTACGGCATCGCTATTCCGCTCGAAATACAAAGGATATAACGGCAAAGAACACTCCACAGCATTCGACAACCGCTATGTATTAAACCTGCTGGCCGGTTACGAAGTCGTTATCAGAAAAGAGATGCGGCTCAACTTTGATGTGAGGAGTGTTTATGCCGGTGGCAAACCATACACTCCCATTAATGTTACCCAATCCGAACTTGAAAACCAACAGGTTTATTTAAATGATCAGTCATTTTCAAAACAACATCCCGATTATTTCAGGCTGGATGTTAAGGTAAGTTTCAGAATGCCGTTGGGCAAAACAAGCAGCGAGTGGGTTTTCGAAATACAAAATGTTACCAACCGAAAAAATGTATTTCAGCAAAACTGGGATCCGGTGAGCAAAACCATGAGAACCGATTACCAGCAAGCCTTCTTCCCCATGTTTACTTACAGGATTTATTTTTAAAGCGAAGATGGTAAGGTGCTTATCGCGTACAAGGGTAAATTCTCTTTTCATCATTACACTTTTTCGTCGGAATAAATGCGGATAAATACACTTTTACGTCGGAATAAATGTATTTTTAAACACTTTTTCGTTGGAAAGAAGTTTGTTAAAATGGTTGAAACCAACGTGGGCACCGTTGTATATTCAATTCGTATTTGCAGTTCAAAATAGGATTAAATGTTTTACTTACCGCTGATTCAGGTTTGCAACCTGAATCAAGTACAACAAACTCTATTCTCGTCCGTGTTTGCAACGCGGATGTACCCAAACTTACCCAATCCCCTTCGGGTAACAAACAAAATACTTGGTCGTGGGTTTGTCCATCACGTTAATATTAAGCTGGTCGGAAACCTCGGCAATATCTTTTACCGAGCCATCTTTAAACAGGATGTTAATACGGTCGGAGCCGGGTTGATAGGTGTAGTTGGAGGTGTGATCGGCAAAACAGAAATAATCCATCTCTTCATCCTTCAGGTTGTATTTCGATTGCACGGCTTGTTTGATTTGCTCAAACCTCGCTTCGTCAACTTTTTCATTCCCCATCTCTATTTTAAACAATCTGCGGTTCACCAGCGCATTGCTAAGTTCCGAAAGAATAGTATCATGATGATTGACCCAAACCTTTAAAGCTGAAAAAATATCGTAATCGTCTAAATTGGAGAAGTGAGCCAGCACCCGTGGGTCATTTTCAAAATCGGCTTTGCTCACATGGTTGTTCAGAAAAAAATGCAATGCCGGCGTGGCAAACAAATTTTCGCCCGAAAGCGAAAGCTCCTTGGCTCGTTTCAACACCCTCACCAGCATGTACTCGGCTACCAGCACGGTTTTATGAAGATAAACCTGCCAATACATCAACCTGCGCGCGGTAATAAACTTTTCAACCGAATAGATACCCTTGGCCTCGATAACCGGTTCGTCGTTGGCAACCTCCACCATATTTAACAGCCGCTCGTAGTTGACTACCCCTTCGGAAACACCGGTAAAAAAACTGTCGCGTTTCAGGTAATCCAGCCTGTCCATATCAAACTGACTGGAAACAAGCTTGTGGAAAAACTTGCGGGGATAACGGTTTTCAAAAATCTCCAACGCCAGTTCCAACTTACCGTCAAAATGTTGGTTTAGCTTTTTCATAAAAACTGTTGAAATATCTTCATGATGGAGACTTGTAACAATGGCATGTTCAAGCGCGTGCGAATAAGGCCCATGCCCGATATCATGCAACAAAATAGCCATTTGTGCTCCTGCCATCTCCTCCTCCGAAATATCATGTCCCTTGAGTCTCAACTCAAACAGGGCTCTTCCCATCAGATGCATGGCACCCAGCGAGTGGTGAAAACGGGTATGCAAAGCTCCGGGATAGACAAGGTGCGTTAAGCCCAGTTGCTTAATCCGGCGAAGCCGTTGAAAATAGGGATGCTCTATCACATCAAAAACAACTTCGTTGGGAATGGTGATAAAACCATAAACAGGATCGTTGAAGATTTTTCGTTTGTTGACCTCTTTGACGCTCATAATTTTTGTTAATTTTGTTTGCTCAGGTACGCGTTGCGCAATATAAAACCGATTTTTGCTTTTGCTTTACAAAACTATCATTTAAATTTCCAAAAACAGCAAACTATGAGTAAAATTAGAATTTTATGGGCCGATGATGAAATTGACCTGTTACGTCCTCACATTATATTCCTTCGCGAAAAGGGCTATGAAGTAGAGCCTGTGAACAACGGCAGCGATGCCATCGAGCTGGCACACGAACAACATTTTGACATCGTTTTTTTGGATGAACAGATGCCGGGCGTGTCGGGCATCGAAGCTTTGGAAAAAATTAAAGAGGAGTTTCCAAACCTTCCGGTGGTGATGATTACCAAAAGTGAAGAGGAGTCGATTATGGAAGATGCCATCGGTTCCAACATTGCCGACTACCTTATCAAACCGGTAAAACCAACGCAAATTTTACTTTCGCTAAAACGTAATCTGGAAAACAGAAAGCTGGCCGGCGAAAAAGCCACCATGAACTATCAACAGCAGTTTCGCGAACTGTCGATGAGGATGATGGACAGGCTTGAAAGCGATGACTGGGCTGATATCTATAAAAAACTGGTGCGCTACGAACTGGATTTGGAAAAATCGGAGGATGACAATATTTTGGAAATCCTCAACATGCAAAAAACCGAAGCCAACAATAATTTTATCAAGTATTACGAAGAAAATTACTACGACTGGCTGCATGGCAACACCGATGACAAACCGGTTTTGTCGCAAACGCTTATTAAGGAAAAAGTCTTCCCCCTGATTGATAATCGTGAAAAAACCTTTTTCCTGTTGATTGACAACCTGCGCTACGACCAATGGAAAATTATTCAACCCATGATTGAAAATTACTTCAGGGTCGAAGACGACAGCATATACTACAGCATTTTGCCCACTACCACGCAATACGCGAGGAACGCCCTGTTTTCGGGCATGATGCCGGGTGAAATCAGGAAACACTATCCCAACTACTGGACTGACGAAGAGGATGAAGGATCAAAAAATCAATACGAATACGAGTTACTGAAAGAGCAACTGAAACGCAACGGCAAACATTTGAAGACATCGTATCATAAGGTGTTAAACCTTGATTTTGGCCGAAAACTGGCCGACAATATTGCCAACCTGATGCAAAACGATTTTAACGTCATCGTTTATAATTTCGTGGATATGCTTTCGCATGCCCGCACCGAAATGGAAATAATCAGAGAGCTGGCCGATGACGAGCCGGCTTACCGTTCGCTGATGGCTTCGTGGTTTGAGCATTCGTCGCTGTTTGACATCATCAAGTACCTTTCCGATAAAAATGTAAAATTAGTTATCACTACCGACCATGGCTCGGTGCGGGTGCAGGATCCGGTAAAAATTGTGGGTGATAAAAATGTAAACACCAACCTGAGATATAAATACGGGAAAAATCTTGCCTACAATGTCAAGGAGGTTTTCGAGATGGCCAATCCCGACGATTATTACCTTCCTAAAATAAACGTTAGCACCCGATGGGTATTTGCCCGTGACGGCCACTTTTTCGCCTATCCCAACAACTACAACTATTACGTAAAATATTACCGCAACACTTTTCAGCACGGGGGCATCTCGATGGAAGAAGTGATGATTCCGGTTGTCACCCTGAGATCAAAATCGTGACAAAACCATTTTCAGAATTTCCAAAACACAAATATTAGTACAAAAACTTCAACTTCTAAAAATGGAAAAACAGTTAATTGTTAAAAATCTAAATGAATTACCCGAGGCAGCAACCACCATCCTGAAAGATATTGGAAGCCATAAAGTGGTAGCCTTTTTTGGTAAGATGGGAGCAGGAAAAACAACCCTGATAAAAGCGATGTGCCAACAAATGGGCGTTGAAGATGTTGTAAGCAGCCCCACCTTCGCGTTGGTCAATGAGTATCTCTCGGGCACCGGGGAACCTGTTTTTCATTTTGATTTTTACCGAATTGAATCCATTGAAGAGGTTTTCGACATCGGCTATGAAGAGTACATTTACAGTGGCCACTACTGTTTTATCGAATGGCCCGAGATGATTGTGGAACTTTTACCCGAAACCTTCGTATATCTATCCATTGAAGAAAATAACCATGGAGCCCGCGTGATTAAATACAAGGTTCCGGAATAAGACAAAACTGGTTTTATGGAAGATTCAGGAAGTGAAATGTTGCATTTTGGCAAAGAGCAGCTTATGCCTCAAGAAGAGATGCTGGAATCGGTTACCTCCCGCAAAAGGTTGTCCATTGGCATCCCCATGGAAAGAGTTAAAAACGAATCCCGCATCCCGTTAACGCCGGAAGGCATTTTGTTATTAACCGAACACGGCCACCAGGTGATGGTAGAGAACAATGCGGGCTTGAACGCCAATTTCAGTAACCGGGAGTACGCCGAGTCAGGCGCCATCATTGTTGACACGCCCTCGGAAGTTTATCAATCCGATATTATCGTCAAAATTGGCCCTCCCACGTTGGAAGAGGCGGAATTGCTTACCCGAAACCAGGCACTTTTTTCTTCGGTTAACCTGCCGGGACAAACAAAAGCCTTTTTCGAGAAACTCTCGCAAAAACGATTGTTAGCCGTTGGTTACGAATATATCCAGGATAAAACGGGTGCTTTGCCGGTGGTAAAATCGATGAGCGAAATTGTGGGGGCGACCTCCATCGTCATTGCTGCCGAATACCTGAGCAACAGACTTTTCGGCAACGGGGTTATCTTGGGAGGATTCCCCGGTATCAAGCCCACCGAAATAGTCATTATCGGAGCGGGAACAGTAGCTGAATATGCAGCTAAAGCAGCCTTGGGCATGGGCGCAACAGTCAAAGTGTTTGACAATTCAATCTATAAATTGCGTACCTTGCAAAAAAACCTGGGCGTCAGAATTTTTACTTCCGTGCTACAGCCGGTTGTTTTGGAAGAATCGCTTTTGAATGCTGACGTAGTCATTGCTGCCAAACACTCGTCAAGAGGCATTTCCGATTGCTTTATTTCAGCCGAAACCGTCAGAAAAATGAAGCAGGGCAGCGTGATTGTGGATGTGAGTATCGACCAGGGAGGATGTTTTGAAACATCGCGGCCCACCCATCACAACGACCCCGTTTTTATTGAACACGGCATCACCCATTACTGCGTCCCCAACATAGCCTCACGGGTACCTCACACGGCTTCGTTGTCGCTTAATAACTTTTTAACGCCACTACTGCTGAATATTGGGGAAGCCGGGGGACTGACCCGGTATATAAAACAAGATGATGCGTTTAATAAAGGCGTTTACATCTTTAACGGAACCCTTACCAACAAACAGATTGGCGAGCGCTTCGATTTGCGATACCGCGATTTGGATTTATTGCTGGCAGCGTTCAGATAGCCTTGAGCAATTGGTTACCTTACCAGCAGCACCGTTCCTGACTGTTTTAAGGTAATCGGATCGGCCACATCGCTGGCAAAGCTTTCCATCACGGCACTCCAGACATAAACCCCTCCGGGCATCTGTTGTCCATTATAGTTTCCATCCCACGCCTCGTTCGGGTCTTCGGAAACAAATAGCATTTTACCCCACCGGTCGAATACCCTTAACTGGTACTTGGCAATTGATTGCACCGGACCGGTAACGCCAAACAAACGGTTCTCCTCGTAGCTACTTTCCGGCTTAAAAGCATTGGGAAAATAGAGGTTGGCATATTTTATATAAACCGTGTCGGCATTTTTACAGCAGTTGGTATCCACCACGGTTACACTATATTGTCCCTCCTGAGTAACATTTAAAAACCGGTCGGTAGAGCCATCGGGTTGCCAATAGTAATAATCGTACTCACCTGCATCCAATTTGATAGATGAGTTAGGTAAAATATATATTGTATCAGAGGTGGAGAGCTTAACAGGAGGCAATGGGTGAATGACCACCGTTTGGTGCGAAACATATTGTTGGCCGTTAAACGACTCCGTTAGCTCAACAGGATAGGTTCCCGGTTCACTAAAGATATATTCAGGATATACCATACTGTTATCCACGCGCTCTCCGGCAGGATCCAACGAAGAGAAATTCCATAAAGCATCGGAAATATTGGCATTATTACGAATGATAAATGCCGTTGTATCATGATGGCACCAGTGGTAGCTCCAAAAATGTGGAATGTTTAAAAAATCGTTGGGGAATGCGGGCAAACCGGAAAAGCTATTTCCATTGGAAAGATCAAACTCTTCCTGGTCAATACCATTCAGGCTGTTGTAATTACATTCACTGCCCGGACGGTTGGGGTTATTAATACGTCCCAGCGATGGATATTTGTTGTTATCAGGAAGGCTCTTGATAAACTTTGCCACGTAAATGCGACCATTGGCAGCCAGCT
>JANTGU010000122.1 GCA_024762735.1 Bacteroidales bacterium
CAACGAGCTAATTGACTCGAAGTTTTGAACTCTCTTGATTACTTCAGCAAATAAATCTGCCGTTGATAAAATGGTGATCTTTGAACAATCCTGCTTCAGCTGAATGGTGTCGGTCACCACGACCTCTTCAAAAGGCGATTTGGATATCCGGTTATAAGCATCGCCCGAAAAGATTGGGTGCGTACAGAAAGCCCGGACACTTTTTGCCCCGTTGGCCATGATCAGCTCGGCAGCTTTTGTAATGGTTCCCGCTGTATCTATAATATCGTCGAGCAAGATTACATTTTTACCTTCCACATCCCCAATTAACTGCATCTGCTCGATAACATTGGGTTTACTTCGCTGCTTATAGCAGATGGCAAAACCTGTTTCCAACGATTTGGCATACGAGGCAGCCCTACGGGTTCCTCCCGTATCGGGAGAAGCCATCATCATGTCAGATAACCCCAATTGCCTGATGTAAGGAACAAATATGTTAGATGCATACAGGTGATCAACAGGTATATCGAAAAACCCCTGAATCTGGTCAGCATGCAAATCTAACGTGATTACCCTGGTCACGCCGGTGGTTACCAACAAGTTGGCAAACAGCTTGGAAGCAATAGAAACACGGGGCTTGTCTTTCCTGTCCTGCCGGGCATAGCCAAAATAAGGTAACACGGCAATGATTTTGCGGGCAGAGGCTCGCCGGGCAGCATCCACCATCATTAGCAGCTCCATGATGTTATCGGTAGGAGGTGTGGTGGATTGAACAATAAAAACATCACGGCCGCGTATATTTTCTTCAAAGGAAGTTTGAAACTCGCCATCAGAAAATTCGGTAACAATCGACTTTCCCAATTCCAAACCGTAACTTACAGCAATTTTTTCTGCCAAATAACGGCTTGAACGGCCCGAAAAGATACTTACCAACGACTTAGACATCACCAGGGGTTTTACATGTACAAAAAAATCGCTGCAAAATTAATCATTATTTGCATGCTTGCAACATTCTAGGCAGGTAATATTCTGATATTGTTGTTTCTCCAAATGCCGAAACAAAACTCTTTCGCACCTATTTTTGATAACTTCTTAAAATAAAAAAGCCGCTGATTAGCGGCTTTCTTGTTTTTGCTCCCCCACGAGGACTTGAACCTCGGACCCTCTGATTAACAGTCAGATGCTCTAACCAACTGAGCTATGGAGGAGTGTGTCTCAATTATTGAGGCTGCAAAGATACACTATTTTTATTTTTTGCAAATTTTTTTTGAAATTTATTTTTTTTATTTCACCATTGAAAACAATTGGCTATTTAACTACTTTAGTGCCAAAATTATAATCATGAAAAATAATTCAAATAACAACTGGGGCTTACTTATGGTGAACGGTTTTATAGCCTTGTTTTATGGGTTACTGGCTATTTTTGCCACCCAGGGTCTCATCCTGACCATTGTAACTTATTTGGGTGCGTTAATTTTAATTGCCTCGCTGGTGATGCTTTATGGTGTTTACACCAATTATAAAAACCATCAGTTTAATACCTACGATTTTATTCAGGGATTGGTGATGTTGGTTTTGGGAGTTATGCTCACTTTCTTTTCGCAAAACTCACTACAGTTTTTTGTCATCATCATCGGGTTGTGGGCCCTGTTAATGGGGATTATTCAGCTTTACATGGCCTTTAAATTACCCAAAGAGTACCAGGGCAAAACATCTTTTATTATCAATGGATTGGTAACCTTAATTTTTGGTGCTGCCTTGATGTTTAACCCTTTTGAAATGGCCAGCTACATGGTGGTATTAACAGGCGTTTTGGCGCTATTGATTGGTGTCGTCCTTTTATTTTTAGCTTTCAAACTCAAAAACTTCAGGGTTACTATTGAGCTTGACGATTAATCTTCAAACTTGATGTCTTTAACACGCAGTTGTAAGTTGGTAACTCCCTGCCACGAGTTTTCAACAATGTGATAGCATATTTTAAATGGTTCCCCACTTTTGATTCTTTCAATATGGTGTCCCTGGTTAAAGGCAATGGCCGGAACAGGGTTTCCCGAGCGGTTGCGATGCACTACAGAGAATTTAAGATGCTCGCTCCCGTTTTTCCCCACAAGCCGGGCATACCCGGTATCTATCAAGTCGGACGATTGAAAAAGCGGCAACATGTTGCCAGGCCCAAACGGGGCAAATTGCCTTAGTATATTATAAAACCTGGTGTTGATATCGCTGATAAACAACTCGGCATCCAGCTCAATTTCAGGCACCATCATGTCATCGGTAAGATGTTCCTGCGCATAGGCTTCAAAACAGGAGATAAAAGTTTCAAGGTTTTCGGGTTTTAGTGCCAATCCTGCGGCAAAAGTATGACCTCCAAAATGTTCTAAAAGATGAGAGCAGGAGTCGATGGCATCATAAATATCAAACTTCTTAATGGAACGGGCAGACCCGGATATTAACCCGTCAGAATAGGTAAGCACGATGGTTGGCCTGTAAAAATTTTCAATCAATCGCGAAGCAACAATACCCACAACCCCTTTATGCCATTCAGGGTTATACACAATGGTTGTTTTCCGCTTCTTCATATCATCACTTGCCACGATCATATCAATGGCCTCTTTGGTAATGTCGCGGTCGAGGTCGCGCCGGTGGAGGTTCAGATTATTGATCTGTTTACCCAGCTTATCGGCATACTCCATGTCTTTACTGATCATGAGTTTTACCGAATCGGTCGCGCTCTCCAGCCGGCCGGCCGCGTTAATGCGGGGTCCCAGTAAAAAAACAAAATCGCTAATGGTAATTTCTTTGTCGAAGTAAAATTTCTTACTCTTCCCTTTTCTCAGCCCTGCCGATTGCAGCAAAGTAAGAATACCGGGGCGTGGCTTTTTGTTCAACTGTTGGAGCCCAAAATAGGCCAGCACACGGTTTTCGCCTGTAATGGGAACAATATCAGCAGCAATACTAATGGCCACCAAATCGAGTGACTCGAACACAAGTTTTTCGTCCACGTTCATTTTTTGAGCAATCGCCTGTGTAAGTTTAAATCCAACACCGGCACCCGATAACTCCTGATAGGGATAATGGCAATCGTCACGTTTTGAATCGAGCACGGCTACCGCTTGCGGTAATTCATCCCCGGGACGGTGATGGTCACCTATTATTATATCAAGGCCTTTTTCGTTGGCATAGTTTACTTTGTCAACGGCTTTTATTCCACAATCCAGGGTAATCATTAAGGTAGCACCCCGCTCAATGGCGGTATCTATGCCTTTAAATGAAATGCCATATCCCTCTTTATACCTGTCGGGGATATAGAACTCCACTTTTTTATGAACATGCTTTAAAAAATTATACACGATAGAAACGGCAGTGGTTCCATCCACGTCGTAATCGCCATAAACCACGATTTTTTCACCCTTGAAAATGGCCGTTTGAATCCGTTCAACAGCCTTGTCCATGTCTTTCATTAGAAAGGGGTCGTGTAAATCGGATAATTTTGGTCTGAAAAAGCTTTTTGCCTGATTATAGTCAGTAATCCCCCGTTGGGCCAGCAAAGCAGCTAGTCGGCGATTAATGTTAAGCTCCTTTGAGAGTCGCTCAACAACCTCACTTTCAGGTGCTTTTTTAAACACCCAACGATTTTCCATATTGATATTTTTTAGCCAGTAAAGGTAATAATTCCAACCTTATTAGCAAAGAGAGAAACGATTCCCTTTGACTAAAAAATATCCAGTCAACCTAATGGTTTACTAATGAGCGACAAGCGCCTATTACTTTAAAACAACTTGTTCAATCTTTTCCATGGTATCGGGGTTGATGACCGTCAGTTTTATTTTTGGGCCATCAATGGTAAACAGCATTAAGGCATACTGTGTCGAAAACTTCTCCACCGAAGAAGACCACATTAATTTTTCCTGTCCGTAGTAGGGTGCCCCCGACGAACCATTGGTAATCTGCCAAAACGGTCGGTCGAGATGCAACTTTTTGTGGTTCCAGTTTGTTGGATATCGAGGGGTTTGATCGGTTAACTTCATCCTGCAATAATTATGCTCATCACCGGTAAGCAGTGCCACCACTTTAGGATTCTTATTGACAATAATGTTCAAGAATTCATCTCTCCGCTCTATGATGCCTTTTTTTACCGGTTTACCGGCAATATAAGGTCTTACCTGGTTGTTTCCGCCATACCACATGTCATCGCCCGAGTGACCTCCGTTGGGAAATGCAGGTGTATGAATGGTAACAAAAACATTATCGATATCGTTATCCTGATTTAATTTTGCCAGTGTTTTATCCAGCCAGTCCAGCTGGTTATCCATAATATAACCATGTACATTGCCCCCTATTTCGGGAATGTTGTATGTACTTGGGGTATATAAGTAATTGGAGTGCATTACTACCACTGCCGTGTTACCATACACATAATAATAGGATGTTTCGCTATAGGGTGGGAAATCTCGGTTGTTTTTATCGGGGTCATACCTGCTGCCGTCTTCACTAACGGGACCGTTTTCAAAATTTACAAACTCATCGGCAAAAATACGTTCTCCCGAATGGGTGTTGTACGGGAACTGGTCAACCGACAACCCGTATTTACTTCCATCGTCAAACGAAGCAACCGTTACCTCGTGGTTTCCGGGTGCTACATTAAAAGGTATATAGTGCCAAAAAGGTTCCAGGCTACGTTTCCAGTTCTTGTACTCCAGCCGCGTTTCGCCAATACTGGATGAGTACCCGTTAATCATGTCGCCAGTAAATTGGAAAAAGGCAGCGTTATTGGCAAGGGCAAGGGCGGCCATTTTTTTCATAATGTAAGCGTTGGTACCGTGTATATTTCGCTCCCCGCCACCATTACCTTGTCTCGAATCGCTGGTAAAGGCGAAAACAAACGGTTTACGGCTACCTTTTTCAGGATTCGTTTTAAACGAATAGCTTTCTTCGTTATCGCCAAACTTAACGGTATAGTCGTACTGGGTACCCGGCTTTAAATGGTGGACTCTAATTTCGTGATGCACGTCTCCTGTCATGTTCATCATTTTTGCAGGCGCGGTAAAAACCATCCCGTTAACCACTACAGAAGGGCTGCAGGGTTTGTTGGTATTAAACCAAATAACCGCTTCTTTATCGGTAACTCTGTTCACAAAAGGGCCTTCGGTAATGGACAAATCTACTTCAAAAGGGCCTTTCCCTTTGATGTTTATTTTTCCATCATAAATAATCTCACCTTTATTATTCACAATGCGATAACCCAGTTTTGATTTTCCGGTTGTCTCGTACTTTGCAATGTCGTACTTTCCACCCATGGCCAACAGGTTTATCTCTGCTTTACCCTCCACAATTTTAGCTGTTCTTTTAAAAAAAACGGGTTGCGGAAACTTTGAGGAGTTGTGAGCGTACATACCATAATAAATAGTTCCCCAAAAATCCTTTTTCCCAAAATCAAACATTATTCCCTCTTCTGTTCCGATTGGGTTTATCAAAATGCTATCGACAGAATAAAAGGGAGTATCTTTTATTAAATAGGCTTTCGCACCTGTTTTGGGTGAAATATAAACCAGTTTATTATCGTTGTCGTATTGAATATTAGACAATACTTTTGGGATGATGACCCTGTTTTCGTTTTGGCCAAAAACCGAAAATATCAAGCTAATTGATAAAATAACGAGTGTAATTTTTTTCATGTTTATTTATTTTTATTCAATGTACAAAAGTAATTTATCCGACCAAAACGAAGATTAAAATATAGTGAAATCTGATTATTTATTTTTCAGGTGGCAACACTTTTAAAAAAAGGTTTAAATTTGCCATTTATCTTTTTGCCCAAAAGATAGCACAGAAAGACTATAACAAGTTATAAGACAATTACATTAATGAAAAATTTTATTCCGCTAAGTTTGAAAACAGTTTTTTGGATTGGTTTGATTGCCATCCTTTTTTCGTCTTGCGTTCCGCAGAAAAAAATGCTTTACATGCAAGTAAAAGATGAAGCCGATACCCTCAGCTCATTTTACAACGATAAAAACATTGAGTACCGGATACAGCCCGGTGACAACCTGTACGTGAAGGTTGTAAGTTTAGACGAACAAACCACCATATTGTTAAACCCTAATGGCGCATCGGGCAGTTACCTGAACAGTGATGCCTCTATTTACCTGAACAGTTATACTGTCAACGAAAAAGGGTACCTCGATTTTCCCCTTACTGGTGAAATTTTAGTAAAAAACCTTACGGTGGACGAAATCAAAGCCAAGCTTAAAGACAACCTCAAAATTTATTTGAAGGAATTTGTGGTGATTGTTAAGATGGTTAACTTTAACCTTACCCTGTTGGGTGAGGTAAACCGACCCGGGCAATATAAAGTTTATCAAAACAGCATTAACCTTTTTGAAGCCGTTTCGATGGCCAGCGATTTAACCGACTTTGCCAACCGTGAAAAAGTTGCCGTCATTAGGCAGACCAAAACGGGCTCCAAAGTAATATATCTCGATATGACCAAACGTAACATTCTTGAATCGGATTACTTTTATTTAAAGCCCAACGACATCGTTTATGTTACCCCTGTTAAGGGTAAGCAGTTTACGTTTGCCCAATTCCCTTATGCCGTTGTGTTTGGGTTTATTTCTACTACCATTCTTATGCTTAATTATCTTAAAGTTAAATAAAAATCATCTCACAAAGTGGAAAACAATATAAATAACTTACAGTATCAGCAACAGCAACAAGAGGAAACTGTTGACATTAAAACCATGTTTTTCAAATTTGTACGCTTTTGGTACTTATTTGCTATTGCTGTTTTCGTGGCGGTAGTGGTTGCGTTTTTGTTTAACAAATATACTTCCCCGGTTTTTGAGGTTAAATCTTCTGTTTTGGTTAAAGATGACAAGTCGGCGCTTGACCCGTCATCCCTTATTGGTATTGGACTCAGTAATAACCAACAAAATGTGGAAAACGAGATTGGAA
>JANTGU010000123.1 GCA_024762735.1 Bacteroidales bacterium
ACTATGCCATTTTTCCCTCCTTGAAAAGCGGAAGTTTCCAGACCGTTGGTTTCAATCAGTTGAAGGGCATCCAGGGCTGTTTTATTGATCAGCGTTTTTAGCTTGTTTTGCTTGGCACTAATCAGTTTTAGAATCTGTAGAAATCTGGTCATCTCCAATTCCGAAAGCTTTTTAATCTCTTCAAAGCCTTCTTCGTTGGTTTGCTTGTTGATAAATTCAATCAACGGCTTTTCGGTATTGTGATTTTTCTCCTGATCAGCAAGCGAAAGCACAAACTCAACCATCACCTCGGTCAATGCTTTGTCCTCGCCCAGTTTAAAGTAGAGGTTTTCTATGATGTCAGGCACGATGTCATCACTATCAATGACCACTTCAAAGCCATGGGGCAGCTTTACGTCAGCGGCAAACGTACGGATTACGCGGTGTACAAACGAGTCGATGGTGCTTACGCCAAAATCCTCGTAATGATGAATCAGGTTGGCCAGCAGGGTAGTGGCACGTTGCTGTAGTTGTGTTTTTGAGATG
Organism: Bacteroidales bacterium; assembly: GCA_024762735.1. GTDB lineage: Bacteria > Bacteroidota > Bacteroidia > Bacteroidales > F082 > B16-G9. The sequence goes on from JANTGU010000123.1 coordinate 526, forward strand.
CCCAATTCGCTGAGCAGTGTTGTCGCCATGGAGCTGGTAAGGTTGCCTTTCGATAGCTCCTGCAAGGTGGTAATGATGCGTTGTTTCATCTCGGCCGCCGCCTTGTTGGTGAAGGTGATGGCCAGCACGTGGCGGTAGCTCTCGGTATTTTCAAGGGTAATCTTCAAATACTCCAGTACCAGCGTGTGGGTTTTTCCCGATCCGGCCGACGACTTATATACTACCAGGCTCATTTAGGGGAGGAAAACAAACTTAACAGTGCTGGTGCGGTTGTTTGCCCTGACCTGCAAAAAATAGTGACCCGGTTTCAGGTTCATTTGAAGGGCATCAAGGGTTACTTCGTGTAAGCCGCTAACCATCTCCTCGCGGGGTGATTGCCATAGCTTTTTGCCCGTCATGTCGATGGTGGCCATTTCCACCGTGCTTTTTTGTTTCAGGTTAAAGCGCAGGGTTGCCTTTGATTTTACAGGGTTTGGATAGATGGCCAATTTTGTAACGATATTCTGTTTTTCATTTACTCCCAGACTGCCTCTGATGGAGTCAGTATATTCTACTACTACACCTTCGGCGATGTCACGAACCAGCAGCAGGGGCGCTTTTTGGTTTTTACCCATCCATTTGTATTCGGTGTAGGAGTACGGAAGTCCAAAACCGGTTTCCTGCGAATCGAGATAGACGCTGTCGTATTCGGTCACTTCCGATTTAATTCTGATCACATCAAAAGTGCCATAGGGTGTGGTCAGGGTGCCCCATCCATCCACGGTGTTGGTGCGATGGCGATCCACCAACAGGTAGCCGGTGCCGGGCAGGTTCATATCTACACCGGAATTGGAAGAGTCAGCATGTGGATAGGTTAACGGGAACTGATACAAAATGTCAGGGTCCGAAAAAGGAGCAGGGATGGGAAAACCATCCATGGTAAAAGCAAAGCCGGTATTTTGGTAGGCACTATTTGTTGATTTATAATAGAGATAGGGTTGCGAAATGCCTGTGCCGGGAAATGAAAAGGCTCCTGCCATGTTCACGGCAAAGTCGGAGGTGAACATAAACAGTAAGCCGGCAGGAGTTGAGGTCACACTGACAAAAGTGTCGATACGTTGCTGAAAGGGAATCAGGCCGGAGTAGTCCCACACGTGGTTTGCACCTGTTTCGGAAAGGTCGATGATGCCGGGGTTGATGCCAACACTTATTCGTACTGTATCGTCTTGCTGCGGCATGTCACTCTTGTTAAGGATAATCTGCGCCATAGAGGTCGTGGAAATCAGCACGGCGGCAATTGCTAAAATAAAGATGTTTTTTTTCATGGTTCTTTGGATTTGCGTTTTTTACGGTTATTGGTAAAAAGCTCGTTTATATTATTGAATTCTTTTTTATAGGCCACACCAACACCTTGCGTGTAGGGCGAAATTTTATCGTAGTTGTTGTAGTAGTACCACGAGTTCACGTTAGAGTGGTTATAGGCTTTCAGCAGCCAACGGCCATCTTCGGTTATCTTGTAAGAAATGTCCACATCCCCCACGATGTTGCTGGCATTACCCTGTGTCCGGTCGTAAGTCATACCGAAATTACCATCAATGGTGAGCCTGTCGTTAAAAAGTTGCGTTGAAAGGGCAACTTCAAATTCCTCTTGCGAAACGTTATCCCCCGGCCGGTAATTTACCCCGATATCAAACTTGTCACTCATTTTCGAAAGCATGCTGCTCAACTGGTTGGTAAGGATGCTGTATCCCGAGGTGGCCAGGTTGACATTGCCTGCATTGCTGTAACTAAAAGTACCCAACACCAGCAGCGAAATAACTTGTTCGTTCACCACAGCCGCGTTGGTGGTGTCAAGATTGGCAAAGATAGCACGTTTTAAATCTGGGTCGGCTTCGGGAATGTCGATAGAAAACCTGATGGTTGGGTTTAACAATTTATTGGTTAAAGTTATGTAACAATAAACATCTAACTTGTTTTTGTAGGATGCCGTTGAATCGATTACTACTCCAAGACTAGCCACGTTGGTTTTGACTTTATACAGACCCCTGATGTTGAGGTTGGCACCAACCGGATCGCCCGTCCACGAGATTTTTCCTCCCTCCACCAAGTCAAATCGCTTGCTTACCAGATTTTTAAAAGTAAAATGAAAATATCCCTTTTTGATGGTGTAATCGCCAATCATGCTAAAAGTTCCCTTGGAGTTGGCATTCATTTTTAAAAGCCCGTCACCTTGCGATTCTATTCTTCCCAGCTCCGAAGGAAGATAAATATTTACTTTTGCCTCCGGATTTATTTTTGCATTCATTTTTATGTCATACCCAAGGCTTTGTTCGGAGGCTTCCATATTCAGCTGCTGTTCTTTGGTAATCTTTTTGATTTTATTCATTTCCAATACAGAGGAGTCAACAGGAGGAGGAATAAACCGGATGTACTCGTTATCGGAAACATCGTAAACATAATCCAGCGGAATGTTTAAATCGGTTCCCTTCACGGTGGTGGCATCCACGTCAAGGTGGATGGAGCCGGGATCGCCCCACAAATGGATTACCCCTGACGCCAGGGCGCTGCCATAATAGAGCTCGTTCATTTTACGATTGGTATTTACAAACAGCAATTTGTCGGTATTGACGTTGATATCGTAGCTGAAATCGCTGAAATAGTTGTGCTTTAAGCTGCCGCTAACCAGCCCCTTGTTTCCCACCGTATCATAAACCACAATATTGTCAAAACTGATTTCATTCTTTTTAAATAACAGGAAGTTGGAAAACGAGTACCGGGTGTTCAGGTAGTTCACAATTAAACTGGCTCTGTCGAGTTCGGCTTTGCCATTCAGAATGGGTTTGGCCAGCGTGCCCGTAATGTCGAGGTGCCCCTTTCCTTTTCCTTCGATGCCATGAAAGAGGTCGCTTAAAAAAGGATTTAAAAGCTTAATGTTTACGCGGTTAAAGTCAGCGCTTAGCTGAAGTGCACTATCCTGCTTGAAAGGGTAATAAAAGCCATCCAGCGAAAACACCTTGCCGGTACCGGCGTTGCCAGTCCGGATTATTTGCGACTTTACAAAAACCGAATTATCAATGTTGTTCCAGGTGTTCATTATCCGGGCTTTGCCTAACAACACATCGTTTAGTTTAAATGCATCGATGGAGAGATCGGAGACCACGGTAGGATTGTTTTTAAGCATGCTTACTTCGAAAATACCGTTGATATACCCGTCGAAGTTGATGCCGCTATTTTTGGTGAGGGCGTCAAAGTTGGAAAGGTCCCAGTGGTTGAAAGTTACCATGAGGGAGTCGCCGTTGGTTTTGGGCACTTCACCCTGCACCGATAATTGAGAGCTTCCCCCCTTGAGGTTGATGTTATTAAAATGAACTCCTGATTGGTTAAACACAATTTTGTTGTTTTGGTCCAGCGACCACAACGTGTCGGCAATGTACACTTTCGCCTGGTCAAAAGTTAGTTCGGTCAGGCTGTCTTGTTGAAACAGGTATCCCTTGATGTTGCCTTTGTCAAGATGAGTGGTGTCACTATTTTTCCAGGCAATCCCAAAATCAAGCATGTTCTGCAACGCCGAGGCATTGATGGTCAGGCTATCCATCCCAACCCGCTCTTTGTCGTCGCTTGTGCTGTCTTTTAAAATCAGGTGAGCCACCTTGAGCTTCAGTGATAATTTGTCGTTGTTGTTTTTTATGGTGAGGGTGTTGTTTTTGAGGCGGACATTGTTGATTGCCATAAAGGAAGCGTTGAAGGAAAGGTTGGTTTCTTTTTTGGCAAAGTCGATGTCAGCTTTTAAGCGGGAGTTTTCTTCCATGGTGAGGCCGTGCAGAAACTGCTCTTTCAGCAGCTTGTCATCTTTTATCGAGGCTGTCAGGTGAAGGTAGTTGACCGAGTCGCCGGGCGTGTTGTTTTCAACATGGTCATCAATAACAAAATAGTTGTTAATCAAGGATACAAAATCGTTTTTAAGATTTAAAAGTTTGAATTGGCCTGAAACCCTGCTATTCAACACGTCGGAGGTCAGTGTAATGGTTTTGTTACGCTGGATGTTGTGTTTGTGGATTGAAATGGTGTCGAGGTAATAGGTTGAGTCTCCAAAGGATAAGTAGGTGCTGTCAAAATCCAGGTCTGCCACGAGATCTTCCAGCCGGTTGCCCTTGACGGAAAGGTCGGCAGTGGTTGAAAAGGCGAAATCGCTGTTTAGCAGACCAAGGTTTTTAAGGTTTGCCCGGTCAACATCCATGTGGGCTAAATAGCTTCCGGTACCATTGAGCCCGATGTTTCCTTCCGCTTTCATCATCAGGTTATGATCGTTGCATGCCACCATTCCCGTGAGCTTGTTTTCGTGATAATTTCCTGCAAAGGTCAGGGTATCATACCTGTAATTCAATAGTTGAAGGTTTGTGGCAGCAATGTTTGCGTTGATGGTGGCGTCATCAAAATCGTTCCCGTGTCCGTAAATGGTTCCGGTAACATCACCGGTTCCCAGGATATCTTTTAAATCAAACAGGTGGCCCAGCTCCAACCCTTCTCCTGTAATGTCAGTAGTAAAAAAGAGGGTGTCCGCCTCAGCATACCTGAATTGAATATCCGTTACCAAAGGTTTATCGCTAATCTTCCAGGACAGATTTGAGGTAAAATCGAAATAGTTACCTTCAAAAGTTCCGGTTAGCTGAACCACATCGTTTCCATCTAAATTGTTGGGTGTGGGCAAACTTTCACCCGTAGGGAGTTTAAAGTTTTGAATATCACTAAAGTTGGTTGTTAAGTTCCTGATGTTGGCTTTCAGCTGTGTCTGTTTGTATTCAACAACTTTCAAAAATTCTAAATCGCCTTCAAAGCGGGTGGCATTGCCCAAAGCAATTTCCAGATTTTTTGCTTTGAAATTTTCAATGGTTCCTTCCACGTTACCGCTAAACGTCACCGTGTCCTCCATCGGAAAAAGTACATCGGAGAAATAACCCAAATCAGACATGTACAATTTGGTAGTACGGAAATTTCCCACCATCTGTACCGAATCTAAAATATAACTCATCTGACCCCAATCGCGGTAGTTCATCTGGAAATCAGCATCAATCTGGGAGTGATTTAACCGGCCTTTTAACCCTGTTCCTCTAATGGTGGTGCCGCTTAGTACAAAGTGTGTGCTGAGGTTTTTGGCTGTTAAACCACTCTTTTCGCGTGCTGAAAGTTTTTCAATGATAAAATTAAGTGAATCGTCGACCAGCCTGAAATGGTTTATGTTTAAATTGATGTCGTGAAAATCCATGTTGCTGTAATCCATGGCCTTGCCATTTCCAAGTGTGTCGTTTCGGTCGAAAAGTTGAAAATGGGATTGTTTTAATACAATGGTACCGATTTTAAGTTTGAAAGGGGCTTTGTGACCCGTGGAAGGGGTTGTGTCAGAGAGCGATTGGATAAAGTAAACCAGGTTCAGGTCATCTTCATCACGGTAGGTTCCAAGCCTGAAGTCAAGGCTGTCGAGTTCAATAGATTTGGCAATGATTCCAAACACCCTGGCATCGGCAAATACGGGCTTGAGTTTCAGCTCTCCAACTTTTATCATCGGGTTATTGTGATGGTCGTAAAGAACCAGCCCGCCGGCTTCGATACCGTTTGCCCACGACAACTTAAGCGCATTAACATTAAACCGGTAACCGGTGTATTGGGTGAGCAGGTTGGTGGCAAGCCTGGCCGAAAAAGTTTGAAAAAGAGGCTGATTGGACAAAAACACCAGCCCTACAGGAATATAAAACAATACCAGTAAAAGCCAAAAGATGCCTTGTAATAACTTCTTTTTTATATTTTTGCGACCTTTATCGTTATTCAAAATGAGTGTATATATTTTAGGTATTGAATCTTCGTGCGACGACACTTCGGCAGCCGTGTTGCATGGCACCCGAATGTTATCGAGTGTCATAGCCAACCAGGAGGTGCATCAAAAATTTGGTGGAGTAGTCCCCGAGTTGGCTTCACGTGCTCACCAACAGAACATTATACCGGTGGTGGAGGTGGCGCTGCAAAAGGCAAAGATAACCAAAAATCAGTTGAGTGCCGTGGCTTTTACGCGTGGTCCCGGATTGTTGGGATCGTTGCTGGTGGGAACCTCTTTTGCCAAGGCTTTTGCCATGGGACTCGGTATCCCCATCATCGAAGTTAACCACCTAAAAGCGCATATCTTATCGCATTTTGTAGAGGATGATGTTCAGCAAAATCACCCTGAGTTTCCCTTTTTATGTCTGACGGTTTCGGGAGGACATACCCAGATTGTAAAGGTGAACAGCGCTTCTCACATGGAAATTCTGGGAAAAACCATTGATGATGCGGCCGGCGAGGCTTTTGACAAAGCGGCCAAAATTATGGGGC
>JANTGU010000124.1 GCA_024762735.1 Bacteroidales bacterium
AAACAAGATTAGTATTACCTGTCCTTTCCTGCATTTCTCAACACCCGCCACACTTCATTTTCGAGGTTTTCATCAGCCATGGAAGCGGGTGCCAGACCAATGGTAGCATCGTGGTTTAAAATGATGTACGTCGGGAATATTTTTACATCGTAGGCATCCAGCACATCAATGCGTTTGCCCACGTACAGCACAGGCCAGTCGAGCGACTGTTGTTTTAGTAATTCGGTTATTTTTTCGGGATGCTCGCCATACACCAGCATCACAATTTTTAATTTGCTGCCCATACGGGAGGAGAGGTCTTTTAAGAAATCCAGGTGCATCAAACAAACATGGCAATCAGTTTTTAAAAAGTCTAACACGGTTACCTGTCCTTTGAAATCATCCGGCGAATAGGTTTTTCCGCTGGAAACGGGGAGACTAAATGTTGGAGCAGGAGTTCCGGGTGCAAGATGGGTAAGACGCGTGATATAGTTTTGGGCAATCTTTTTATGCATCTTGGATTTCACCGTTTTTTGAAATTGGTTTAATATTTTAATCACTCCCTTATCAGAAAAATCAGGATTTCCGTAAAACCCTGCCACGGTTTGCATCATCACCAGCTCTCGCAGTTCTGTGTCAACGGCCAGCAGACTATCACTCATAAAAACTTTCTGAAACTCGGGTAAAGAAGCCTCGTGCACCGCATCCACCAATTGATTGAAATAGCGGCCGTAAAACTGCTGTACCACGTAAGCCTTAAAGATGGAATGAAAAAAGTCGGTGTACTGAATATTATTGTAATGGATCGGTTTCCCTGCAAAATATTCCCCGATAATTCTTTGGGTGCTTTTCTTTTTACTGCTCCATTCAAGCTGTGCCAGCGAATACTTTACGTAGGTATTAAAATAGTTATCCGTTACCCCTGCAAATTGCTTTTCCACTGCTTTCCTGAGTTGATAAATGATCGACAAATCGCGGCTACGATAAATCTCATTAAAATGATTTACCACAAAGGTGTTGTACATCACATTAAACTTTTGCAAATGGTCGTTTAGGCCACCGTCCTCTGCCTGCATGCTGAACTGTAATGGAAGCTGGTCGTACACCGAGCCCTTTGTTGCCGTATCAGGAAATACATCAAACTGATAACTAGCACCGGGTTTCAGGTAAAATTCACCGTCAAGCAGCTCCACCGACAGCCAGGCATAGTTGGTGTTGCCGTAATCAAATGTTAACGAAAAGGCACCCTTTTCATCGGTAAGGGTTTGCGCAACGGTTTTTTTAAGATGCGAAAACTGGTCGGCATAAACTTTTACCCTTACTTGTTCAAAAACCCGTTGCTGCGCCTTACCATGGATTGTGATTTTTTGCGCCACCAAGGCCGGGGGCACCATAGCGATAAAAAGTAAAAGATATAACAGGCGGTTTTTCATAAGCTGTCCATTTACACTGTATTGACAAGGGATGCCCCTGTCCCTACGGTCTTAATATTTCAAACATGCCATCCTCTCCCATTTTGATGACCGTTGAAGGTTTCATGGCATTGATACGGCTATGAAAAAGGTCAACCACATAATCTACTCTTTCAATGATAGTGTCCGAAATATTATGAAATGTGACCGGTGCAGCTTCTCCCGACAGGTTTGCCGAAGTGGAGACAATAGGTTTACCAAGCTGATTGATCACCGCGGAGCAGTATTCTCCGTTGACAACTCTGATGGCAATAGAGCCATCTTTAGGAACCAAATTCTTAGCGAGGTTTTTGGCTTTAGGATAGACAATGGTAAGCGGCACCCTGGTTTTTTCAATCAGCTCATAAGCAATGTCGGGCACTTCAACCACATAATCTTTAATCTTATCCATGCTATCGAGCAAAATAATCATACTCTTATCCGATTCGCGTTTTTTAATCTTGTAGATGCGTTGCACGGCCTTGCTGTTGGTAGCGTCGGCACCTATTCCCCAAATGGTATCGGTGGGGTATAAGATGACTTTGCCTGCCTTTAAAGCGGCCACTGAGTTTGCTATTTCTTGTTGAAGATGGTCCATTCTATTATCAAACTAAAAATTTATACTAACCTGTTTATTTAGACTTTATGTTTTGTCATTATTTTTTCTTTTTACTCTTCGGCACCCTTCGACAGGCTCAGGGGCCGAGTTCACGGCGGGCTAATAAGATTCGACCTACAGGGACCCATAATCATTGCCCTTTTTGACTTTAGACAGTCATGTTTATTATAAGGAACTTTTTTCATCCATCATACCTTCTACTTTTTGTAACGCTTCCACAAGCTGTTTATTTTCGATGGTCATCCCGCAATCGAAATGACCTTTAGGACAACTCCTTTTTCCGTGAAGGCCACAAGGACGACAAGCAAGTTTTATTTCTGATTGAACAATGAAACTTGTTTCCGACAGGGGGCCAAAACCAAATTCAGGAACCGTAGAACAAAACAGCGCTGCTACCCTGGCATTCACTGCCGAGGCTAAATGCATGGGCGCCGAATCGTTGGTGTAGTTAAGCAGGGCATCTTTTATCAATGCTGCCGATTCCAACAACGAGAGCTTTCCCGCCAGGTTCAGACAATTGGTATGACCCGATTGCACGATAATTTTGTCACAAAGTGCTTTATCTTTTGCAGACCCCAGAAAATAGACGATGGTATCTTCATCCACCGAGCCTACAAACTCAGCCCACTTTTCCCATGGATATTGCTTGGTAAACCAAAGCGATGCCGGCGACACGGTAATATATTTTTTGGTTTTATACTGCGAAACCCGGGCAATGTCATGTTTAGAAGGGTACAGTGCCGGTTTGTCAACCGTGCTATCAGTAAGATGCTCTATCAACTTCAGATTACGCTCTGTTTCGTGTGGGCCACCGGCAGACGTGCCTATTTTATGTTTAACCCTTTTGGTAAAGAAAAGCGACAATGGATTCTTACTAAAACCAACCCGGTGTTTTGCACCCGATAAAGCGGTAATCAGTCCTGACGAGGCAAAACGCTGGGTGTTAACCACCAGGTCGTACTTGTTTTCACGTACTATCTGCACCAGCTCTTTCAGATGATGGTATTTTTTCTCGGTTTTATCCCACACCATCACGAACTTAAGGTAAGGGTGTCCGCGCAGCACATCCTCATAACCATACTTTAGCAAAAAGTCGATGCGCGCTTTTGGAAAAAAACGGTGCAACTTTTCGATAAGCGGCGTGGCAAGAATTACATCACCCAGTGAGGCCGTTTGTATGATGAGAATTTTTTTCAAGTTCGTTATTTTGAAGTGTTGCTTTGTTGTTCAGGGTACCCGTAAAAATCTAAACTGCCACATTGAACTCCCGAAGGGCATTGTTTAGTGAAGTCTTTAAGTCAGTAGATGCTTTACGTTTACCGATAATGAGGGCACATGAAACCTGGTAATCGCCGGCAGGAAAATGTTTGGTATAGCTGCCGGGAATCACCACCGACCTTTCGGGAATATACCCCTTAAAATCAACCGGCTCTTTACCGCTCACGTCGATAATTCTGGTAGAATTGGTGATCACCACGTTGGCACCCAGTACGGCCTCGCGTCCAACCCTGACCCCTTCCACAACAATAGAACGGGAACCAATAAATGCCCCCTCTTCAATAATGACCGGTGCAGCCTGAACGGGTTCCAACACTCCCCCGATGCCCACGCCACCGCTCAAATGCACATTTTTGCCAATCTGCGCACAAGAACCCACGGTGGCCCAGGTGTCCACCATGGTACCGCTATCAACATAAGCGCCAATATTCACGTACGAAGGCATCATCACCACCCCTTGTGCCAAATAAGAACCGTAGCGTGCCAGCGCATGTGGGACAACCCTCACGCCTTGCTGTGCGTACGAGTGTTTCAAGGGAATTTTGTCGTGAAACTCAAACATCCCCACCTCCATGGTTTCCATTTTTCGGATGGGGAAATAAAGAATCACCGCCTTTTTAACCCAGTCGTTTACCTGCCAGCCATTGTTGGTTGGCTCGGCGGTACGCATCCGGCCTTTATCAAGCTCTTCGATAACGTATTCGATGGCATCCGTTGTTTCCTTTTGGTACAACAGCTCCCTCTCCTCCCATGCACGTTCTATAATTGCTTGTACCATTTATCTTTAATTTTATTTGATATTGATGATAGTATCCTAAAATCGACGATTTCCAGTTTTATAAATGAATTACTTCATCATAAGCATCAGCCACGGCTTCCATCACAGCTTCCGACATGGTAGGGTGCGGGTGCACCGATTTAATAATCTCCTCACCGGTAGTTTCCAGTTTGCGGGCTACTACCACCTCGGCAATCATCTCGGTAACATTTTCACCAATCATGCTGCAACCCAGCCACTCACCATATTTGGCATCAAAAACAACTTTTACAAAGCCATCTTTTTTGCCGGCAGCGCTGGCTTTTCCTGATGCTGTAAACGGAAATTTACCCACCTTAATTTCGTAGCCGGCTTCTTTAGCCTGTTTTTCGGTCATGCCCACCGAAGCCACCTCGGGGGAAGTATAGGTACAAGCAGGAATGTTACCGTAATCGATGGGCTCCACATCAAGACCTGCTATTTTCTCCACGCAGGTAATGCCCTCGTGTGACGCGGTATGGGCTAAAGCCGAGCCTTTCACAATATCGCCGATGGCGTAATAACCTTCCACGTTGGTTTGGTAAAAATCATCCACCAACACCTTGCCTTTTTCGGTGGAGATACCTACCTCTTCAAGACCGATTCCTTCCAGATTGGTTTCAATGCCTACCGCAGAAAGCACAATGTCAGCTTCCACTTCAACATCCCCTTTTTTGGTTTTGATGGTTACTTTACAAACATCACCCGTGGTATCAACTTTTTCAACCGTGGAGTCGGTCATGATTTTCATCTTTGCTTTTTTAAACGAGCGGGCGAGCTGCTTGGAAACATCAACATCTTCGAGCGGGACAATGTTTGGAAAATATTCAACCAGCGTAACCTCCACGCCCAGGCTGTTATAGAAGTAAGCGAATTCCGAACCAATGGCTCCCGAACCGACTACTACCATCTTCTTAGGTATCTTTTCCAACGTCATGGCCTGACGATAGCCAATAATTTTTTTACCATCGATGGGCAGGTTAGGAAGCTGACGGGCACGGGCACCCGTGGCAATAATAATATGGTCGGCTTCGTAAACCTCTTTGTTGCCTTTTTTAGGGGTTACCTCCATTTTTTTACCCGGTAGAAGTTTACCTTCACCGGCAATCAGGTCGATTTTGTTTTTCTTGAAAAGATACTGCACTCCTTTACTCATCCCTTCGGCCACTCCCCTGCTGCGTTTTACCATGGCAGGCAGGTCGGCAGTAATGTCGCCACCAATGTTAACGCCATACTCGGCAGCATGTTTTGAATAGTTAAAAACCTGGGCGCTCTTGAGCAATGCCTTGGTGGGAATACATCCCCAGTTCAGGCAAATTCCCCCAATTTCAGCGCGTTCAACCACCGCTACTTTTTTACCCAGTTGCGAAGCACGGATAGCAGCCACGTAACCACCGGGGCCGCTTCCTAAAACAATAATATCATATTTCATTTTCTCTCTGTTTTTATAAGTTCCGCAAAAATAGCTATTATCAAGATATAAAGCTTATTATTTTTAATGTTTTTAAATAACTTGTAACTTTTTAGTGCTAATATCCAGTGTAGAAAAAGCAGCAAATATTATATTGAATAAATGCCCCACCCCGCCATAGTAACTTTGTACGACTGACGCCCAGAACAGTACCTTCCCGAATGTGGTCAAGCGGACATTCAAGAATGCTTCCTGGTACAAAATGTATTACAGAGAAAATGGAAATCATATCATGGAAATGCATCAGACTCTGGAAAAAAGTAGTCACAAAATGTGAATACAATAAACTATCTTTGTCGCATGATACTGGTTACAGGCGGAACAGGTTTTTTAGGAGCACATTTGCTTTATCACCTTGCCTTAACGGGAAAAGAGGTAAGGGCTATGAAGCGGGAGCATTCTTCATTAAATCTGGTTAATAAAATTTTTTCCTATTACACCAAAACTCCTGATCTGCTTTTGTCAAAGATTGAATGGGTTACGGGCGATGTGCTCGACTTGTTTTCGTTACAGGAAGCTTTTGATGGTGTTAGAGAGGTGTATCACACGGCAGCAGTTGTTTCGTTTGAACCGGATGACAAAAAACAGATGTTGCACACCAATGTGGCCGGTACTGCCAACGTGGTTAATGTAGCACTGGAAAAGAACATCAGAAAATTGTGTTATGTAAGTTCCATTGCCGCCTTGGGAAGGTCGTCAGACCAAAAACCCATTAACGAAAGCACTCATTTTTCAACTTCAGAGAACCCTTCCACTTACGCCATCAGTAAATTTGAAGCTGAGCGCGAAGTATGGCGGGGTATTCACGAAGGACTGAATGCCGTGATTGTAAACCCGTCGGTTATATTAGGCCCGGGCAACTGGAATACCGGTAGTGCCAAACTCTTCCAAACCATTTATAACGGGCTTACCTTTTATACTAAAGGGGTCAATGGTTTTGTAGATGTGAACGATGTGGCCAGGGTGATGATGCTATTCATGGAAAGTGACGTGACGGGCGAGCAGTTTTTAGTCACGGCCGAAGATGTTAGCTATCAGCAACTGTTTACCATGATGGCAGAAGCGCTTAAGGTGAAACCGCCCAACCGCAAAGCAGGTGCTTTTTTAAGTGCTGTGTATTGGCGATTGCTGGCGGTAACATCACTTGTGACAGGAAAAAGTCCTACGGTAACCAAGGAGACGGCACAAACGGCTCAGCAGGTGTTCCACTATGACAACG
>JANTGU010000125.1 GCA_024762735.1 Bacteroidales bacterium
ATGTGTGGGGTTCATTATGAAATGAGTACATGGCAAAATAAATGGGAACAAGCCCCACAAACACGATGATGGTGGGTAGCAGATGAATGGCGAAAAAGCTGGCGAGCCAATACTGTTTACCGGTTTTCTTTCGAATGTTCACATATCGCCAATCTTCATCTTCCATGCCATCCCACCGCAATATCCAACTCCAGGTTAGCCTGACACCCCATAGCACAATCATCGCCCAAATAATTTTATGATGGAAATCGGATTGCCCCGAGTTGATAAGCCAATACAGTACAATAAATATGGGTACCGCGCTCCAGTAAGGGTCGTAAATGCTGGAGTTGTTGTAACGTACGCTGAAAAGAAAAACTACTATGGTAGCCACAACATCAGCTACGACGGTACGCCACAATATGTTATCAAGCGGCAGATAAAGTAGTATCAGCACTGCCACGCCCAGTGCGAGCAGGTAGATAAACAGTACTTTGAACAAATCCTTTGGCTTTTGTTTCATGATGACGGGGTGTTATTATTGAACAGGTAAAATTAACATGTTTTGCTATACTAACGAACTTTATTTACTTATTCAAAAACAATTCTTTGTCTCTCTTAATTTTGTTCAGCGCGATTTTTTTAAGTTCGTCGGCGGTATCAAAAACAATTTCCGGATCAGTAGGAAACGGTACCGGCTTGTTTTTAATTAATTCCAATGACGCTTTGCTTAACGCGTCTTTTTCTCCCTCAAAAGTGGCATAATAGTAGTCGAAAACAAATTCGGTACTGATGGGGAAGGTCTTCACTAACTGTCCTGTACGGTTGTCGTAATAATCCAAGGTACCTTTCACCTGCGCCTTCTTATTCATGTGCGTTTTGGTTACATAAGCCTTGATGGTAGTGTATTTGGTTTTTTTAATATCGTTGCCCGCCGAATCTTTTTTAACATTGCCGTTGGCATCAAGCACGTACTCCCATCCGTCTTCCATCTCTCTGGAGTCGGTAATCTTCTCCTGCTGAATCAGCTCCGGCGAGACATTGATTTCTTTTAACAACAAGTCGATATCAAAATCATAGCTTAGTCCCTCTTCGGGATAAGTATCGAAAGTAAGCCAGCGTTCGTTTAATGAAGAGAGGCTGATTTTTAAAATCTGCTCCACATAATTTTTTGGCAGCACCGCGTTAGATTGATTTTCCATCCTGAACAAAACATAATTGGTTCCCTGAACCAACGCATTTTCCATAAGCCGGTTTACCTCTTTATAATTGGGCATCTTGTTACTTATAAATTGAAGTTGACGATAAGCTTCGCGGGCATCCTGCTTATTGCCAGTCTGCAATAGCACCTTGGCTTGGGCATAATGGTATGCCACCGCTTTTTTAAGGGCAGCAGACTGTTGGAGAATGTAGTCGTGCTTTGTAAAATTTATCTTATTCAACACCTCGTCCGGCAGACGGCGAACCCTTTGCTGACGGTCAGCCAATCGGGTATAGGCATCATATATGTCCTGCCAGATATCGGGTTGCCCCGTAAGTTTAAGTTTATCAATTTTGTCTAAATCGTTATCGTTGGCCAATTGATACGATTTTTTGAGTACTTTGATTTCTTTGGAGTTATCAGGTGCCCGCATCAATTTTTTTATCGATTTATCGATGGAGGCATCGTAGTTACCTTTTTCCAATAGTTTGGAGGAACTGGCGCAGGAAAACATTGATAACGCAATGGCAAAAAGTAATATATTTCTCATGGTCATGAATATTTAAGAGATTAAAGCCTGATGCCGTTGTCGCTTTCGGCGCGACGGGCATCAAATTTGATTAGCTGCACAAATATAGAAATAGATACGACAAAAGCCACTTCCAAACCTAAAATCAATGTACCTTTGTGCCTCATGAAAAAATTGACATTCATACTGGGGTTTGTTTTTGCTTTGCTGTCGGTAAACGCGCAGGATGTGCAAGTGGCGCTGCTCAAATACAAAGGGGGTGGCGATTGGTATGCCAATCCTACTTCATTACCCAACCTGGTAAAATTTTGCAACCGACAGCTGGGCACCGACATTAATCCGGAGGTGGCCACAGTTGAGGTAGGCAGTCGAGAGATATTCAACTACCCTTTCGTGCACATTACCGGTCACGGAAATATTATTCTCAGTCCTGAAGAAGTTGAAAACCTGCGTAATTACCTTATCGCCGGAGGCTTTTTGGAAGTTTCTGATAACTACGGGCTGGATCAATATATCCGCCGCGAAATGAAGAAAGTCTTTCCGGGGCTGGAATTTACGGAGCTCCCGTTTAACCACCCTGTTTACCATCAGCAATTTAATTTTAGCCACGGCCTGCCAAAAATTCATCGTCACGACGGAAAAAATGCACAGGGTTTTGGCATCATCTATAAGGGACGTCTGGTAGTATTTTACGATTACGAGTGCGATCTGGGCGATGGCTGGGAAGATACCGAAGTACACCACGATTCGCAACAAAAACATTTGGAAGCATTACGCATGGGCGCCAACATTGTGCAGTTTGTGTTTGGGCAGTAGTTAATGGGAAAATGCTTAAATGCGAAAATGCTTGAATGCTTGAATGGGTTTGCATGGTTTTTTAATGAACTTTAGCATGTTTCGATTGGATTACATACATTTGCACCTCAAAATTTTTATATGATAGTAATCGCGGATAGTGGGTCAACCAAAACCCAGTGGGTAGGGCTTGAAAACGGTAAGGAAATATTGAATTTAACAACCAAAGGATTTAACCCCTTTTATTACAGCCCCGAAGAGTTGGAGAGCGCTCTGTTTAACGAGTTACATGCTGCCTTAGAAGCCGACAAGGTAGAAGAAATATTTTTTTACGGATCAGGATGTTCCAACACTGGCAACTGTTCCATGGTAGCCAATTCATTAAAAAAACTCTTTACAAAAGCTGTTATCCATACCGATCACGATTTAACCGGTGCTGCGGTGGCGTTGCTTCACGATAAAAAGGGCATCGCCTGTATTTTAGGAACCGGTTCAAACTCCTGCCTGTGGGATGGCAAAAAAGTTACCCACCACCTGCCTTCGTTGGGCTGGATGTTGGCTGATGAAGGAAGCGGCACCTACCTTGGAAAACTGTTGCTGCAAAAAATACTTTCTGATGAAACAAGTAGCGAGCTGGCATCAAAGTTTTATAAAACCTATGATTTGGATTTTGACGCTACCCTACACAAAATTTATGGCCAGCCCAACCCCAACCAGTTTTTTGCCTCCTTAAGCAAATTTGCTTCCGACCATATTGATTTCCCAGAGTGCCGGGAAACCGTCAAAAGATCATTTACTGATTTTGTGGAAAAACAGATATCCAGGTATCCCGATTATCAGCATCAGATGGTAAGCTTTACCGGTTCAGTAGCTTATGTGTTTCAGGATATTTTGAAAGAAGTGCTTGCAGAGCATCACCTCAAATTGGGTATCATTCTGAAAAATCCCATGGACGGCATGGTGGTTTACCACTCAAAAAATCGATAAATTCTTTTACTGTTTTAGCCTGATTAATGGCTAAAGCCTTTGGAATATTGATTTTTGTAGTCCCCGCTCTGAAGGACGGGGCAAAAAAAAATAGTTGTTAATGAACTATTCAGTTTAGTTTGAAAAACCTCTTTTTCGATTTTATTTTTTTATCGTCGGTTAGAGTACTATTTTTGTGGCAAACTTTTTTGAAATATGTCACGCGAGATTATACCCACCAGCCGGAAGGCTTTAAAAATAAACATTGATACCGATTTATACGGCACTTTCGCCGAGATTGGCGGAGGCCAGGAAGTTGCCCGAAACTTTTTTCAGGCAGGCGGCGCTTCGGGAACCATTGCCAAAACCATTTCGGCCTACGACAAAAGCTTTTCGGACGCCAACTACAACAACCACAAAAAAGGCCGTTATGTATCGGAGCATCGTCTTCAAAAGATGCTAAAAAAAGAGTACCACGAGTTGGTCAAGCTGCTCAGAGATGAAAAACCGGAGGCCTCTTTTTTCGCTTTTGCCGACACGGTAGAAACCCTGAACTACACAAAAACCAACTATCCTCACGGGTGGATGGGCGTGCGCTTTCAGCTAAGTCCCGATAAAGAGCCCAACGATGTGGTGATGCACATTAAATTATTGGAAAACGACAGTCTGCTGCAACAAGTTACCCTGGGCACCCTGGGCGTTAACCTGATGTACGCGTGCAAATATTTTTACGACACCCCCAACACGTTTCTTCAATCGTTGCTCGACAATGTGTCAACCGACCGGTTTCGTATTACCATGATGAAAATGACGGGGCCTGACCTGGCCTATGTCGACAACAGGTTGCTGGGGTTACAGCTGGTCCGGAACGGGATGACCCATGCCATCATGTTCGACAAACATGGAAAAGTGCAACAGCCTTCCGACATGCTGTACAAAAAAAACGTGCTGGCATTCAGGGGAACCTTCAAACCCATCACCTACATTACTAAAGACATTTTACGCAAGAGCCTCGAACTGTTTCGTCGCGATGAAGAATACAACGAAGAAAACACCCTTTCGTTTTGCGAAATGACGACCAACAACCTGCTGGCGGAAGGCGAGCTTGATGAAATTGATTTTTTGGAGCGGGTAAACATGCTCAACCACATTGGCCAAAACGTGATGGTTTCTGATATTCGCGAATACTATAAGATTGTTGAGTTTTTCGGACAGTTTAACATTAAAAAGCTGCGACTGGTTATTGGCGTACCCACCTTAGAAAAGGTGGTGGACAAAAGATTTTATAAAGATCTTAATGGAGGTATTCTTGAAGCAGTGGGTAAAATGTTCCCGAAAAACATGAAACTCTACATCTACCCTACAGCACGCAAAGGCACCAAAGAGATGGTAACTTCCGACAATGTCAAAATGGATGAGGATGTGCGATTTTTATACAACTACCTGAAAGCTAACCGGTTTATTTTGGATATCAAAAGCTCCATGTCGGAACAGCTGCATGTTAAAGCCAAGGAAGTACTGAAAATGATTAGGGAGGACAATCCTAAATGGGAAAAATTTGTACCGATGGTGGTGGCCAAAGAGATTAGAAAAAAGGAGCTCTTTAAAAAGAAACCAAAACCGAAAAAACAAACTAAAGCATTGTAAAATGAAAACAATTATCGCTACCCTTTTCCTACTGGTTTCACTGGCCGCTGACGGGCAATCTGTTCAACAAGCCTGGACTACGGAGAAAGTATTTGATGTTCCCGAATCAGTGTTGTATGATGCTGAATCGGATGCGCTATTTGTTTCAAATATTGCCGGCAAACCCACCGAAAAAAAAATCAATGCTGCCGATTTAGGTTATATCCCCGGCACCCGCACCATACTCATCCCAACATTTTTTGACAACAGAATTTCCGCTATTTCATTGTTAAATAATTAATAATAAACGACTCTTTTTCTTGTCTGTTTAATTTTTATGTTTATTTTCGCATTCTATCTGTATTCAATCTAAATAAAAATTAAATGAAAATGAAGAAATTTTACAAAGTCTTAAGTGTATTTGCCATCCCCGCTATTTTACTTTTATATAGTTATGCCGGTGGTAGCCCTGGTGGTAAATCCGGTTCGCCGGGTGATGGAGGAGCCACCTGTACCCAGTGCCATTCGGGCACTGCACAAGCACAAGGCGGTCTCATTTCGACCACTATCCCGTTTACGGGTTACGAAGCGGGACAAACCTACACCATTACGGTGTCAGCTAACATGAGCGGAATTTCAAAGTATGGTTTTGAACTCACGGCCGAAAGTGCCGGGGGCATTAAACAAGGAACCTTTGTAGTGACCGATCCTGCCAGAACGAAAAAAGTAAATGGCGGATCAGCCGTTACACACACCTCCGGTGGAAACGTGGCCACGGGAAATGCTATCTCATGGTCAGTTGACTGGACAGCACCTGCCACCGGAACCGGCCAGATTACGTTTTATACTGCCCTGAATGCCACTAACAGCAATGGCAACACCTCGGGAGACCAGATTTATACAGGCTCTCGTACCGTTTCTGAACATGTAGCCAATCCGCAAATTACTTCGGTTAACCCCGATATGGTAGCGCAAGATTATGTGGGCGACGTGGTAATAACAGGCAGCGAAACAAGCTGGAATGATGGCGTTTCCATGGTACAGTTTAAACTTCACGACGACAATGCCATCTTTTTTGATGCGGCTTCTTTTGTGGTAAACAGCGACAAACAGATAACCGCTACCATGCCTTCGCTGGAAAACCAGCAAACCGGCATTTACGATTTATATGTTGATGATTTAATGATGGAGAACGCACTCACGGTTACCATTGCAAATGCTATTGCTGACAACAATTTGAGCAGTACCATCAGTGTATATCCAAACCCCGCGGTGAATTACATTACGGTAAAAGGATTGGAGGATGCCAACCTGCAAATCGTGGATTTATCAGGCCGCGTATATCAATCGTTGGATAATATTAAAAGTGGACAACGTGTTTCGGTGAGCCACTTAAGTCCGGGCATCTATTTTGTTTATCTGACCAAAGAAAAGCAACACGCTGTCAAGAAATTTATCGTGGAAAAATAGTTTTTTGTTAATTTGTTTAAGGGTAAAAATCCGGCCGATTTTATATTGGTCGGATTTTTTTGTTTAATTTTACCCTAAATCAAACAACCATGGAACGATATTGCCTTGAGTGCGGCGCCAAACTTATCGGACGTGAAGACAAGAAGTTTTGTAACGATC
>JANTGU010000126.1 GCA_024762735.1 Bacteroidales bacterium
AACACTCACCTATAGCAATAACCATTACGAGTTAATTAGTAACCCTTATCCTTCAGCCATCGATTTTGATGCCTTTGCAACAGCAAACAGCGGGGTTATCAACAACGAATATTGGATTTGGAATCCAACAACAGGAAATTATGAGAATAGATCTGGTGGTGTCGGTTCACAGCAGTACGTACAAGTTGGGCAAGCCTTTTTTGTTGAAACCAACAGTGCCGGAACTGCTCAGTTCACCAATGCGCTGAGAGCTCACAGCAGTGATGCTTTCAGAGAAACATTACCCAATATGCTAACCATGAAAGCACATGGCGGCACTATGGGCTACAGCGATGAGTTAATCGTTCGGTTTACCGAAGATGCTACCAGCGGCTACGATGTGAATTTAGACGCCGAAAAATGGAACAGCATGTACGAGGATGCTACCATGATTAGAAGCATTGCCGAAGATGGTTCAGAATTGGCCATTAACGTGCTTCCTCTCGAAGGCCTGCAAGGCGACATGGTTAGTGTACCGGTTAACTTTGATTGCGGTTACACCGCCGAATATACTTTCGATTTTGAAGGCATTGACTCGTTTGAAGCCGGCAACGAAGTGTGGCTGGAAGACAAAAAAGATAACGACCAGTGGATTTATCTGAATAACAACCCACACTACACCTTTACGGCTACCTCGTATGAGCCAAGCGACCGGTTTATCATTCACTTCTTTGGACCCACCAGCATTAACGACAAGGACGAAGCAAAAGTGGACATCTATTCGTGGAGACAATACGCTTTTATTAACAATGTTACCAACGAAAAAATTAAAAAGGTTTCGATTTACAATATGGCAGGAAGCTTAATTACCTCGCGTAAAATTCCCGAGGGGCAAAAACTTTCTAAAATCTGGGTTTCCGACCACATGGCCTATTATGTAGTTCAGGTAATTACCGAGAAGAGTGTTTATACCAATAAAATTTTAATTACTAAATAAATTTGTCCACGATTAAAACAAGAATACCATGAAAAAAGTTATATCAATAGTAACCGTTTTAGTGATTAGCCTCTTTATTTCCATCAGTGCCAATGCGCAGGTAATGGGTCCCAGCAACCCTCCCGGGGGACCTCAACCCGGTGATCAGCCTATTGGCGGTGGTGCTCCTGTTGGCGGTGGCCTGTTTATCCTGTTAGGATTGGGAGCAGCCTATGGAAGCCGAAAACTCTACCTGCTTGGTCAGGAAGATGAAAAAGAAGAATTAAGTTAATGAGATTATTTTTGAGCATAAAAAAGCTGCCCTTCTCGGGCGGCTTTTTTTTATGAATATCGCTTTTTATAGCGGTTTGGTTGCATCGAAAGATAACCCGTAGCTTAATCCATTTCCTGATTTTTGGGGATTTCGTGCGAATCACTATGTAACTATAGTTTATTACCTTTGTCATCAAATTTTTTTGATGTGGAAAAACAGTTGGTTGTTAATAATCATAGGGTGAATTACAGCGTTTTGGGCAGTGGCCCGGCACTGGTATTGCTGCACGGTTTTTTAGAAAGCATGGCCATTTGGGATGATTTTGCCCAGGCACTTTCAAAAACCAACAAGGTTATCACCATTGATTTGCCGGGATTTGGAAAGACCGATGTGTTTTCAGACAACCACACCATGGAAATGATGGCCGATACCGTGGAAGCGGTGTTAAAAAATGAGAAGGTAAAACAGTGCGTGCTGGCAGGACACTCCATGGGGGGGTACGTGAGCCTGGCTTTTGCTAAAAAATATGAGCACTATCTTAAAGGGTTGGTGCTTTTTCATTCTCATGCTGCTGCCGATGATGAACAGGGAAAAATCAACCGAAATCGCACCATCGAAATCGTTAAGAAAAATCACAAGGATTTTATTACCGGTTTTATCCCGTTGTTGTTTGCCGAACAAAATATCGAAAAATTTTCTGAAAAAATTGATTGGCTTAAGTCTATCTCGCTTAAAACATCTGCCGAGGGAATCACTGCCGCCCTGGCCGGCATGCGCGACCGCGAAGACCATACCGCACTGTTAGCACAATTGCAAATTCCAATTTTGTTTATCGTCGGCAAACAAGATTCCCGTATTCCCATCGAAAAAATCATGCCGCAGGTAGCATTTCCAAAACATTCCGAAGCTTTAATTCTCGATAATGTTGGCCACATGGGTTTTGCTGAAGCCCGCGTACAAACCCTGCGAACCCTGGCTCATTTTGGCATAAAATGGTTTTAAAATCATGAGTAAAAAAAAACATCAGAAAAAAGAGAAACATTCTCTTATTGATAAAACAGGTTTAAAAGTCGCTGTTGAGCAAGGAAATCCCCGCCTGTTAAAATGGCTGATTGTTATTATTACCGTCATTTTTTACGGGAATGTTGTTTTCAACGGTTTCTCACTTGACGATAAATACATCAATGTGAACAACCCGCAAACCTCCAGTGGAATTGCGGCCATTCCTGATATTTTCACCACCTTTTACGCCAACGAATCCGGCAATGCCTATGGCTACCGACCACTCGTTCGTGTTTCGTACGCACTGGAATATCAGTTTACCAAAGATTACCCCTGGAATCCGGGGTTGAGTCATTTTATCAACCTGCTTTTATACATCATCGGGTTGTTAATTCTTTTCAAGGTTTTAAGGCGGCTTTTACACGGGTATTCATCGTGGATAGCTTTCTTTATAACGTTGATCTACCTTATCCATCCTACCCACACCGAGGTGGTAGCCAGTTTGAAAAACAGGGATATTTTACTGGAATTTATTTTTGCTTTCGAAGCTATCAATCTATTTTTGCGTTGGGCCGACAGCCATAAAAACAAATTTTTATACTGGGGCATCATAAGTTATGTGTTGGCACTCCTTTCAAAAGAAACCGCCATTGTTCATTTAGCCGTTTTCCCGCTGGTGCTCTATTTTTTTACCGATATCAAAAAGCAAAAACTGTTTTACTTTACCGGAGCCGTTACCCTGTTGGGGTTGGCCATCTTTTTAGCGCCTGTGGTATTGTTCAACTTTGAAAGACATTTCAGATACATCGAAAACCCGCTTTTTTATGAAAACAATTTTTTCAACAAGCTGGCTACCTCGTTTTATATTTTAGGTTTTTATCTGAAACTGCTTCTCATCCCCTATCCTCTTAGATATTATTACGGGTTTAACATGATTCCGGTTACCAACTGGCTCAACCCGCTTGTTTGGCTTTCATTATTGTTTTATGTGGGCATTTTTGTGGTGGCCATGAAGCATTTCAGACAGAAAAAAATCATCTCGTTCATCATTTTGTTTTTCCTGATCCATATCTCGATGTATGCCAACATCGTGATGCCCGTTCCGGGGATTGTGGGCGACAGATTTATGTTTTTTACTTCGCTGGCCTTTGCCTGGTTTGTAGTTTGGCTGTTTATTGAAATCCCAAAACATTCGGTATTTAAACAGCCTGTTGTCCGATCAAAACCGGTGATGATTGGACTGGCACTTTCGTTGCTTTACTTGCTTCCCATGGGATATTGGGTTCATATCCGTAACTTTCAATGGCGGTCGCAATACCTGTTGTTTAATTCTGATATGCCGCACTTGGAAAATTCGGTTAAGGCAAACGACTTGTGGGCTGCCGAGATTATAAAAAAGGTCAATCGTGAGTTGGCTAAACCCGTTAACCCCTACCACTTTATCAGGCGTAACATCGCGGCAGCTGAAAAACGATACAACAAAGCCTTGGAACTTGACTCAACCTTTTACTCTGCATGGTTGAATTTAGGCTCTATCTACTCAAAAATTCATGGTAACCAGGCTCGCATCCGATACATGGCTTACAGCAAACGGGGTGATAACGAAAATGCCATGAAAAGCAAAGACGAGATGATTGACTATTTTAAAAAAGCGCATTACTATTTTAACCAGGCACTTAAGTATAAGCCCGACCATACAAACGGGCTGGTTTATTACGACATCGCCAATGCTTACGAACTTCAGGAAATCTATGACTCGGCAGAACGTTACTACAAAAAAGCCATTGCCATTGACAGTACTTTTATCATCAGCCGCTCGAAATTAGCCAATGTCTATTTTAGAAAAGGAGAATTTCAGAAAGCACTCAACGAAAACAAAACCATCATGATTATGGAACCTGAAGCGGACGTACCCTACATAAACATGGGAAATTACTACGTTATGTTTGGTGACACCACCACCGCGCTGCACTATTATGAAAAAGCCATCCAACTGGGTACCCGTCCCGAGGTCGGTATTTTCCTGTATAACTATTTCTCCGGAAGGGGCGACAAGCAAAAAGCCGAATATTACAAACAGAAAGCCATCGAAGCCAAAAAAAATTATAACCCCAATAAATACAGCAACATTGACCCTGATTAAGCACATAGCATGGCATGTTCCAGAGCGCTGTGTTACCAACGATGAGCTGGCACAACAGTTTCCGGAACTAAAGATAAAAGAGCTAACACGACTTACCGGCGTTTCAAAACGTCATATTTCGGCTACCGGTGAAACCTCTGCCGATCTGGCTGTAAAGGCTGCCAGGAGACTTTTTTCGGAAAATGAGATTGATAAAAGCAGCATCGATTTTATTATTTTCTGCACCTCCGGGGGCGATTATATCACGCCGGCATCAGCGTGCGTTATTCAAAACAGACTGGGTCTTTCACAACATTGCGGAGCTTTTGATTTTAACCAGGGCTGCACCGGATACCTCTACGGGTTAAGTCTGGCAGATTCGCTTATTAAAGCCGGCAACGCCAACCGCGTGCTGTTGCTTACCGGTGAAACCATTCACCGCGTTATTCATCCCAAAGACCCCAATACCCTGGCCCTTTTTGGAGATGGCGCTTCAGCCACCTTGCTTGAAAGCAACATTGAAAACAATATAGGGCGGTTTTTCTTTGGAACCGATGGCAGTCAATACGATCAAATTATTGTCAAACATGGCCGCGAACGCCACCCCCTGCCCGAATCATCCGAGCCCGACTTTACCGATGCTTTCGGAAACATTAAAAATCATGCGAAACTCTATATGAACGGGGGAACCGTTTTCAACTTCACCTTGGAAAAAGCACCCGCGCTTTTCTACCAACTTTTGGAGGAGGCAGGCATCACAGCTGATGAAGTTGATTATTTTGTTTTTCATCAGGCCAACCGCATCGTGCTGGAAACATTGGGAAAAAAGCTTCGTATCCCTTCTGAAAAAATCATTATCGAGCTGGATGATGTGGGCAATACCGTATCCTCATCCATCCCCATCTCCATAAAAAAATCCATCGACAAAGGCATCATAAAAAAAGGCAACACCCTAATGGTAGCCGGTTTTGGTGTAGGACTCTCGTGGGGAGGAAGCATCGTGAAAATTTAAGAATATACCCACCATCCATACCGGCTGTCATCGCTGTTTTTGGCAAAAATTTAGCTCCAAGATAATCGAGTATCGTAGCAAAATCCAAAAATTTTTGTACCTTTATAACATGCTAACCAACCTTCCCGGTTTACCCGGGAAAAAACATTACAGCCATGAACAAGTTAGGAAAATTTACTAAATCTATCTTTGAATCCATTGCCGATGCCGGCGAAACATTACTGGACATTACCAAGCTCCGGGGTACGCCTGTTCAGGAAATCATCACGTTAAGTCACGACCTTGTATCGCACAAAGGATTGGCCACGGGCATGGCATTGGCTCGTCAAATTGTCGCCCGGTACAACCAGTTAAAAAAGAGTGAGAGACTTGAATATTTTAAGGAACTCACCAAAATAACCGAAGTCGATATTCAGGAGATTAAGGGCAAGGCCGAGGCACTATACAAAAATCCCGGACCGGATACAAGAGAAGAGCTGCAAAAAAGTTTGAAAACAAAATGCCAAAAGCTCTTTAGCCGTATGAACATGGCACCCAATGGCACCAAAGCCATCGTGCAGCTTCGCGAAGACCTGTTGTCGTTCCTTCCGGATCATCCCGAGCTAAAACCCCTCGAAGTAGATTTAAAACTATTGCTAACCACCTGGTTTAACCCCGGTTTTCTTGTTCTTCGAAAACTGGACTGGGATACGGAAGCAGCCATTCTGGAAAAGATCATTCAATACGAAACGGTTCATAACATTGATAACTGGAACGACTTAAAACAACGGTTGTCCAAAAACCGGCAATGCTTTGCCTACTTTCATCCCGCTTTGGATGATGACCCGTTGATTTTTGTTGAAGTTGCCCTTACCAAAGGTATTGCCAGTTCGGTGCAATCAATATTAACCGACAACGACAGCAATACCAAAAGAAATACTGCGATCTTTTACTCCATCAACAATTGTCAGCGCGGACTGAAGCGTGTTCCTTTGGGAAATTTTCTTATCAAGATGGTCGCTACCGAAATCGCCAAAGAAAACCCTGAAATAAAAACCTTCAGCAGCTTATCGCCCGTTACCGGCTTTGCCGATTGGCTTAAAAACACATTATTATCAACCGAAAATAAACTTTTTAAAAAAGATGTCGATGTGTTAAAGTTGGCATTAAATCCCGATTGGCACACAAACCCAAAAATTGTCCGTCAGCTTAAAAAACCCTTGATGAGAGCCTGTTACCATTACCTTATCAATGAAAAAATAAACGGGCGGCCTGTTAACCCGGTGGCAAGATTCCATTTTGGTAAT
>JANTGU010000127.1 GCA_024762735.1 Bacteroidales bacterium
TAATGTCTCCTTTTTCGTTGCTACCCACAAACCCCTGGGTTACGGCAATTTTTCCGTCATGGAGCAGGGGAAAGAGGTGCGTGTTGATGTTATCCCGGGTTTTCTCCCAGTCGATGGCAGCATCGGTAAAATTGCTGTTGGTAGCGATAATGGAGGGCGCAGGAAGTGCTTCCACAATGAGCTTTTTGGCTGATAGCCGGGCTGTAACAATGGCCAGGGATATTTTTTCACCAAAACTAACCACCTGGTCGTAGGCATAATAGGTGTTGTCATATTTTTTGTTTAACGCATCCCAGAGTTCTCTAAAAAGCTCTTCTACCGTTGCCACCAACTCGTTTTGGTTAACATGCGGTAAGGAGTGGATAAGGTTGATGTGAAAACTTTTAAGAGAGAAATATTCCGAAGCAAGATTTTGATCGCCTTCCATGGCCAGCGACAACAGGTGCTCCAGTGCGTTGGTGGTTTTGCCAATAGCCGAAACCACCACTACCAGGGGCTCGCACTTGAACTCCTCCACAATGGACACCATCCGTTCAATACCTTTGGCATCTTGTAACAATGCCCCGCCAAATTTAAAAACACGTATCATCGCTCACTTCTAAAATCTACAATCTCTCTTTAATAAGCCCTTTTCGGTAGGCTGCCAGCAATAGTTTTAAATCGTCAATCTGGCTTTGCAGTTCTTTGCCGATATCGGTATCGCGCACCCGTTTTCGGGTGGTATTGGCTTCGATGAAAATCCTGTTTGAGATAATATCAATCTCCTCCTCAATGGCTTTTTGTCTTGACTCAAAATGTTCGTGCTCTACCAAAACCAGTCCGTAAGAGTTATAAATCAAGGTGTATCCTGCCACCCCGGTAACTTTTTGGTAGGGTTTCGACATGCCCCCGTCAATCACAAACAGCTTGCCGTTGGCCTTGATGGGCTTTTCGCCTTTTTTAACTTTCACAGGAACATGGCCATTGACAATGTGGGACGTTTTCGGGTCAAGGTTAAACTCTTTCAGTACCTTGTCGGCATAGCTCTCTTGGTTATAAACCAGGTTGTAGTAATCGTTGCGCTCCTCCTTATGGGTATTTTTATCAGCCACGAAATAGCGTTCGAAGGTGGCCATTTTCTTTTTTCCAAAGAGGGGAGAGGTTTCGCCACACCACAGGTACCAAAAGTAATCGAGATTGATGTTTTCGTTTTTGGGACTAAACCGATGTTGGTAACCCCGGCGCACAGCAATTTCAAATCTGTCGCAAAGTTTTTTACCCGAAACAGGACTGCCGCCGATTTCAAATTCCTGAAAAGTGCCATCGCTGTTCATAGGAATACAACCATGATACAGCAGGTTGGAGTTGTAAGTAAGGTACATGCTGCCATGTGAAAACAGAAACTCGATATGGCGTTGGAGGCGTTTGGAGTTTTTAATGCTAAGCCTTAGTTTGTCCATTATCTCGGCCTCTTCTTTGGTAAGTTTGTAGGGGTTTTTAGGGTTGATGGTGGGAAAGTTTTTGTCCAGCAGGTCATGTTTTTTGCCCCCTATGGTGATGGTACCTTTTTTAAAGTCAATTTGGTTAAGCACCAAACGGTCATCCATGTTGAAGTGAGGATTACGTTTTATGATTTCTCCCTCCAGTTTAAACTGAATAATCGAGATGGCCTTGTGCATTTTTTTAACCAGCTCGGTATTTTTATCAATTACCTCTGTTTTAGGGGTGAACAGGTCACAAGGATCGTTTTTGTAGGTTTCCAGGGAGAACGTGGCTAGCGGAAGCATGTTGATACCGTATGCATCTTCAAGGGTATCGATGTTTTGATAGCGCAACGAAATCCTGATAATGGTGGCAATCAGCGCCAGGTTGCCGCTGGCTGCACCCATCCAGATGATGTCGTGGTTACCCCATTGGATATCGACGGCGTGATGCGCCATTAACTTGTCCATCACTTTTTCGGCACTGGGTCCCCGGTCGAAGATGTCACCGATAATGTGTAGCCGGTCGATCAACAGCCGCTGGATAAATTTACACATGGCAACGATAAAGGCTGGTGCCCTGTTGATGTTGATAATGGTATTGATAATGCTTTCAAAATACTCCTCCTTGTCCTCACCGCTCTCGTTTAACAGCTCGTCGATGATGTAACCAAAGTCGTCAGGCATGGCTTTTCGTACTTTGGATCGTGTGTACTTTGAGGAGGATGCGCGCGCTACTTTTGCCAGTCGTTGCAGGGTGATGGAGTACCACTCGTTTACATCGGTTTCTTCTTTTAATATCAGGTCGAGTTTAACTTTAGGGTAATATATTAAGGTAATGAGTTGGCGTTTCTCTTTTTCGCGAAGGGTTTTGCCAAAGATATCTTCCACTTTTCGTTTTACTACCCCTGACGCGTTGGCAATCACGTGACTAAAGGTTTCGTCTTCGCCGTGAATGTCGGTAAGGAAGTGCTCGGTACCTTTCGGAAGGTTCATAATCGCCTCGAGGTTAATAATCTCGGTGCTGGCAGCCTGTATGCTGGGAAAAGTATCAGAAAGGAGCTTGAGGTATTTTATCTCTTTGGTAAGCTCTTCGGAAGAGTACAGATTATCGTTAAAGTTAACCATGAACAATGTTTTTTAATTTTTGCAAAGGTAGAAAAGAGGATGATATGGCAAGGCAGGGATTTTTGATTTACTTAATGCAGAAAAATTTTACTGAATTCGTTTTCCTATTCTTTTGTCCTGGGGGTTTCTTCGGCAATCCCAAATCATGATAATTAATAAAATCTGATCAAATATTTCATAAATAATTTGAAACTCTTTTGTTATAACAACTCTGACTGATTCAAAGTCGGAGCGGATGCCGATAAAAGGGTTCTGTTGTATATGCTTAATGTTTTGTTGAATGTTGGCGTTGATTTTTTTACTGTATGTAGCAGTGCCGTTTCTTTCTATAGAATTCAAGAATGTTGAGCAAATCTGACCTGGCCTCTTTTGACCATTCTATTTTTCGCTTAACCATTGGTTAACTTCTTTATGCAGGTCGTTGTTGGAAATCGTTTGTTGGTTATTAAGTTCTTGTCTGGCAGCTTTAACACGTTCTTTTTGGTAATTACTTAAAGGGTATAACTCTTCAGATAGTTTTGATTCAATAATCTCTTTAATTTTATTTAGAAATGAGATGTCGTTAATGTGCATTAACTGTTCGGTAATAATATGTTTTAATTCTGTCGTACTCATAACCGGAATTTGTTTTTTTCAAAAGTACAAGATATTTTATTTTAAACAAAATGTTTTTAAAAGACATAATAGCCGAAACGGTTTTGGAACGAGGAGTAGAACGGACAGCCCGCCCGGCTGCCATACCAATAATTAAACTACTTTTGTGCTTCGTGTTTTACAGGATGAAAAGGGTGATTTGAAAGCAAAAGAGATTATACAATATTTTAAGGAGCATGCCGCGGTGAAGGCGTTTGAGGCATGGACCGGGGAGCAGGAACGGCATCTTTTTTTAAAAGGATTGACGGGCTCGGGAGCGGCGTTCGTAATGGCGGCTATTTTTGAGAGGCCGGGCAAGCAGCAACATTTGGTGGTGATGCCTGACAAGGAACAAGCGGCTTACTTGTACAACGACCTTGAAAATTTGCTGGGTGACTCGGAAGCGGATTATGGTAAAAAACGGGTGCTTTTTTACCCGACGACCTACAAACGGCCGTATGAGCCTGACTTGACGGATAAGGCGTACCAGCTTTCGCGCACGGAGGTGCTGAACCGTTTTGTGACAGGTGAGAAAAAGACGTTGGTGGTTTCGTACCCGGAAGCGCTCGCGGAGAAGGTGATTACCAGACAGTTTTTGACCAAAAATACCATGCGCCTGAAAACGGGCGAGGAGGTGTCGCAGGATTTTATTATCGACCTGCTGCTGGAGTTTGGCTTCGAGCGGGTGGATTTTGTAGCGGAACCGGGACAGTTTGCCATTCGTGGCAGCCTGGTGGACGTGTTTTCGTTTTCCAACGACCACCCTTACCGCATCGAGTTTTTTGGCGATGAGGTGGAGAGCATCCGTACTTTTGATCCCGTGTCGCAGCTGTCGGTGGATAAACTAACGGTCATCACCTTGCTGCCCAACGTGCAAGACAGGCATATAGAAGAAGAACGGGTAAGTTTTTTAGAGTATATCCCGGGTAAAACCTTTTTGTGGGTTCATGACCTGCATTTTATGTTAGACAAGGTTGAGGGGGAGTTTGTGAAGGCGGAAGCCATTTTTAGCAGATTGGAAGATGCTGATAACCGTGTTTCACCCGGGAACCTTTTTAGTAAAAGGCAGGCGTTGCAAAAGCAGCTGTTACATTTCAGAACGGTAGAGTTCGGGCTTACCTCGTGGTTTGAAGATGCCCGCTGGATAGCCTTTGGCCAGTCGCCACAACCTGCTTTTAACAAGAGCTTTGACTTGCTGCTGGAGGATGTAAAAAAGAACGTGCGGGCAGGTTATCGCCCTGTCCTGTTTTCGGATAACCAAAAGCAGATTGACCGTTTGTTTGGAATTTTTGAAGATTTGCAGGCTGATGTTGATGAGGAGGAACGTGCCGGGATGTTGCCGGCAGCGTTTAGCATCAGCACCGGCTTTATCGATCACGATTTGAAGCTGGTATGTTATACCGATCATCAGATATTTGAGCGATACCACAAGTTTAAATTGCGCGAGCATTTCGGACGCAAGGAAGCCATCACGCTCAAAGAGCTATACGACCTGAAACCGGGCGACTTTGTTACCCACATCGACCACGGCGTAGGCCGGTTCGATGGGTTGCAAATAATTGATAACAACGGGCGAAAGCAGGAGGTGGTTCGCCTGATTTACAAGAACAGCGATATCCTTTACGTGAGCATTCACTCCCTGCACCGAATTTCCAAATATGTGGGTAAAGAAGGCACTCCGCCAACACTCAACAAACTGGGCTCCAACAACTGGGCTAAGCTGAAGAGTAAAACTAAAAAGCGGGTTAAGGACATTGCCCGTGATTTGATAAAACTCTACGCCGAGCGGCGCAAAGCCAAGGGGTTTGTGTTTGCCCCGGATTCTTATCTGCAAAACGAGTTGGAGGCCTCTTTTTTTTATGAGGATACACCTGACCAGTTTAAAGCCACTCAGGATGTCAAGCAGGATATGGAAGCTGATTTCCCCATGGACAGGCTGGTGTGTGGTGACGTGGGATTTGGTAAAACAGAAGTGGCCATTCGTGCTGCCTTTAAGGCGGTTGCCGACAGCAAACAGGTGGCCGTACTGGTCCCTACCACCATTTTAGCCATGCAGCACGCGATGACCTTTTCGGAACGGTTGAAAGCATTTCCCGCGGAGGTAGATTACATCAACAGGTTTAAATCAACAAAACAGCAAAAAGAGACGTTGGCCAAATTAAAAGAGGGAAAGATTGACATTCTTATAGGAACCCATAGGCTGATAAGTAAAGATGTTCAGTTTAAGGATTTAGGGCTTTTGATTATTGATGAAGAGCAGAAATTTGGTGTGGCGGCCAAAGAAAAACTTCGTCAGATGAAAGCTAACGTGGACACCCTCACGCTCACGGCCACACCCATCCCGCGCACGTTGCAGTTTTCGTTGATGGGTGCACGTGATCTCTCCATCATCAACACGGCCCCTGCCAATCGTTACCCGGTGCAAACCGAGTTGCGGTCGTTTGGCGAAGAGGTGATTCGTGATGCCATACAGTATGAAGTTTCCAGGGGCGGGCAGGTATTTTTTGTCCATAACAGGGTTCAAAATATCATGGATGTGCACGATATGATTCACAAGTTCGTGCCGGGCGTACGCATTGCCGTGGGGCATGGCCAGATGGATGGGAAAAAGCTGGAGCAGATCATGCGTGACTTTATCGAGGGGCAGTATGACGTTCTGTTGGCAACCACCATCATCGAGTCGGGGCTGGATATTCCCAACGCCAACACCATCATCATCAACGATGCGCAAAATTACGGCCTCAGCGATTTACACCAGCTCAGGGGCAGGGTAGGGCGTACCAACCGTAAGGCTTTCTGTTATCTTCTCTCGCCGCCCTTAGCGGTATTAACCCCCGAAGCTAGGAAGCGATTGCAGGCCATTACCGAGTTTTCCGATTTGGGCAGCGGGTTTAATATCGCCATGCGTGATCTTGATATTCGAGGGGCGGGCAACATCCTGGGCGGTGAGCAGAGTGGCTTTATCTCGGAAGTGGGATTTGATATGTATCATAAAATTCTGGATGAAGCGTTGGCGGAGCTTAAAGAGACAGAGTTCGAGGGTTTGTTTACCAACGAAAAAGCGGACTTTGTGAAGGAGTGTCAGCTGGAAACGGATTTGGAGGTGCTCATCCCCAACGAGTATGTTACCAATATCCAGGAGCGGTTAAGTTTGTATAAGGAGCTGGAGGGTGTGAAAGATGAGAACGAGTTGAACCAGTTTGCCAAAAGTCTGGAAGACCGTTTTGGCCCGGTGCCACCACAGGCACTGGCGCTGATGGACACCTTGCGACTGCGCTGGCTTGGAAAGGAGATTGGTTTCGAAAAGATAGTGTTGAAGTTTAATCGTCTTTCGGGAATGTTCACGGGTGACAAGGAATCG
>JANTGU010000128.1 GCA_024762735.1 Bacteroidales bacterium
ACCCCGGGCTATTAATATGCGACCCTTACCGGGTCGGATAAACATTCCCCAATGTGTCTTTTGACAGTCATGGAAGTTTCTTGGTACAAAGTTATCGTTTTTATCGGCAGTTTATGATTTGTTTAAACAATAGATTATCTAACTAATGACACATGGGAGTCGCCTCCACAAATTACTATTGACAAGCATCTTATAAGATGTAACCTTTCAGGATTTCAAGCAAATGGCACACTCGTTTAATCCCCGGGCTAAACCCCGAGGGAGAGAAGATATTTACTTAAGCTTTTTCACTCCTTAGGGATTCCTCAAAAGAATCCTTTGGACAGCGTAGAGAACAATTGGTTTCTTTCCTGTCCATTCAGCAGGCATTACCAAACAAAAAGAGCATGGAAAAAGAGAACTAAAATTCTTTTTTCCATGCTCTGAGTGTTAAAGCAAAGCTAACTACACTTAGTTTTTCTCTACTTTATATTTGTAAACGGTTGTGCTCAGGTCGAGGGTTACTGTGTAGCTTCCTGCTTCATCCACATGGATGTTATCGCCGTTTTCAACCAGTTTCCCGGGCTGATCGTTTTTGCCATAGTTCAAATCCCAGCCTCCATTGGCTCTGAATTTAATATCGCCGGCATTAAGGTCGGTGGTAACCGTCCATAGCTGAGTATCTTCGTTGTAAACCATAGGCGTATCGGTATCCCATCCTCCCGAGGTGGCATCACCAATCAAGCCCCAGGTAGTATTCAGGTAAGTCCATGTAAGGTCGTTGGTGTTTACATTAAACTTGTAAAATCCGGCCTCGGGAACACTCAGATTTCCTGCGCCCCCGTCGGTATCCAACATACCATCACCGCCGTTGCCATAATTTACATGTGCCCAGTCGCGTGCACTGGTAAATTTAAACTCACCGGCTTGCGGCATGTAAATGTAACCTTCAAAATTACCGTCGTTATTGATCGAGCCAATTGAATCGGCCTGATCAGGAGCCCATCCCTGGTAAGCACCAGGCACATATAGCTGCGGATAGGTAATAACAATGTAAAAGGGTGTAATCGATAACGAGGCAGCATTGGAAAACACGGTATCAACTGCACTGCTAATAATTGACAATACCCTGAACTCAACACTTGTCGGAAGTGGTGATTCCGGATCATCCTGCATAAGCAAAATCTTATTGTTCAAATCATTATAACTGATAGTGAACGATGTTTCACCGCTGGTAGTACCCAAGGTACTGGCATTATTGAAGTTATTACCGGAAGCATCCATTTGAACAAAATAGGTAATGGCTGTATTAAAGCCATAATTTGCTGCCTGCCAGGTAAGTGTCAGGCTGCTATCGGCATTATCAGGAGTAATAACCAGGGAGTCACCCAAAGTTGAATCATCCATGACAGGTGCCACAATTTTTGATGTGTCCAGCACAACTCGGTCTTCGTCTTTTTGACAAGAATAGAGACCTGCCAAAGTGATGATGGACAGCATGAATATCAATGTTTTTTTCATCTTCTTTTTCATTTTTTAGATTAATAACCGGGGTTTTGAACTAAATTAGGATTGGCAGTAATGTCGCTGGATGGAATAGGATAAAGATCGTACTTGCTATCGGTAGCAACGCCCTCTTTAATACCACCTTTCCATGGCCATAAGTATTCACCGCCCGTAAATTTTCCGTAACGAATCAGGTCGGTACGACGCGTTCCTTCCCAATAGAGTTCGCGTGCTCTTTCGTCAAGCACAAAATCCAGGGTAAGGTCTGATTCGTTAATATCGCCACTGTTATCACCATAGGCTCTTTCGCGCAACTGATTGATGTAGTTTGTAGCTGTTGCAACATCGCCGCCGGTACCGCCTCTTAAAACAGCTTCGGCATACATCAGGTAAACATCGGCCAGACGAAACATGGGAAAATCGGTATCGGGAAAACCTAAGTCGGAACCGGGAGTGCCCGTGGAGGTAACATTTTTAAATTTGTTAATAGCATATCCATCTTCAAATTTACCCACATCGTTAATTTCCAACGATTGACCATCTGTCCAAAACATGGCACGGTGGTCAGTCTCGCCGCTGATATCAGAAAACTTGTTAACGAAAGCGCTGGTGGTGCGCAATCCTGCCCAGCCACCATCGATGCCGGAAGCCGCCGGATCCATGGTACCACCCACCGAAGCATGAATGATAAAAGTCGTACCGCCGTATGTTTTGGTATGCACGCCATCAAAATTAACGGTAAAAATAGCTTCGCTGTTGTTTACATCGTTATCGGCAAGAAACAGGTTTTTGTACTCGGGCTGCAAAGAGTAACCCGCGTTAATAACCTTGTTGCAGTAAGTAATACATTCAGTATTCATATCCTGACCCGTGTACACTTTAGCATTCAGATAAATTTTAGCGAGGAGTGTCCAGTCGGCTGCCTTGTCGGCTCTGCCGTACTCATTCTGACGGGCATCTACCAAGTCGGGTTCAATAGCCTTTAACTCCGATTCAATAAAGTTAAACAAATCGGTACGGCTAATCTGTTTAGGGAAGAAAGCTCCCACCGGATCATCTTCCGTAACAAACGGCACACTGCCAAATTCATCCATGGCATGCCAGTAACTCAGTGCACGCAGGAAACGAGCCTCGGCACGAAAATGCACGATATCAGCTTTTAAATCGGCGTCAACACCACGATCAGCGAGTTTAGCATCGGTGGTTTGACGAAGAAACTCGTTACAAAGCGCCACCTGATAAAAAACACGATAATAGAATGCCTTGATAAACACATCGTTGGCATCCCAGGTTTGGTAATGGAAATCTTTCACCGTTTGGTCGTTCCACGAAATCAACGCTTCATCGGTTGTAAGTTCCTGAAGATACCAGTATCCACGCAGGTACTGTCCGAAACCTTCGTCGATACCACTGATATCAGAGTTTCCGGCAGGACCTGACTGGCCCGAAACTGCCAAACCGGCGTAAAGTTTTGCTAAAACTGCTTTATAAGCATCCGGGTTATCGAAAACGGTTGCAGAAGTGGTTGTCTTTGGGTCGAGGGGCACGGTATCCAAATCCTTGGTACAAGAAGTAAACGCAAGGAAGAGGCCGGCAACCATCATTATTTTAAAATATATTCTTTTCATTTTTATGGTATTTTTCAATTAAAACTGCAGGTTAATTCCTAACACGTATGTTTTAGGTCTGGGATAAATGTTGTTGTCGATACCATAAGATACTTCAGGATCAAGTCCCGAGTAGTTGGTAATAACAAAAGCATTGTTAATCGTAAACGAAAGACCTAAGCTCATGGGGTTTTTGCTGTTTTTATTCAGGTTGCTAAAAACATAGCCCAGCGAGATGTTATCCATTCTAAAGAAAGAAGCATTCTCGATGTAGTAATCGGAAAGGTACTGAGGATTGTAGAAATCACTCTGCTCAACGGTTTTGGTAATATTACCCAGGTAAGGACCTTCGGGATGGTACAGCTCGCGATACACCCCATATTGCGAGTTCACGTTGTTGTACACGTAGTTATTAAAGTTGGCTCTGCCTGCAAAGGAGAAACTCCAATTTTTATATTGCAGATTTGAGGTGATACCGAAAAACAGGTTGGCTGCCGGATCCTGGTAGTGATACTTGTCGGCATTGGTAATCTGCCCGTCGTTGTTACGGTCAACATAAAGTCCTTCGATGGGTTTACCGTTAGCATCGTACACCTGCTGGTAAACAAAGAATGAGTTTGCAGCATAGCCCACGCTGTGCATCTGGACATTATTACCAACACCCCCACTGATTCCACCTGTTTCTACACCCAGATAATTTGGGTCATCGGTAGCAGTAAGTTTGGTAATTTCGTTATGATTATAGGTTCCATTAAAACCTATTGTCCACGAAAGGTCGCTTTTGGAGAGTACTCTGCCGTAAACAGAAAACTCAACCCCTTTGTTTTCCAGATCACCAATATTGGAAAGCAGGTAGTTGGTTAAGTTAGCCCCTGCAGGAACCGGAATAAAGTTCAGGAGGTCTTTGGTTTTCCTGTCGTAAACATCGATAGATCCATAAATTCTGTCTCGCAAAAAACCATAGTCTAAACCAAGGTTTAGCGTGGTAGTCTCTTCCCATTTAATCCCGGCATTGTAACCTTCGGGACGCAGGGTCAGGTAAAATTTGTCGCCCATTTGATAAGCTGCCGTGTTTTGGCTATATGTGTAATTCGGCAGGTAAGGGTAATCACCCTGATTAATGTTCTGCTGTCCGGTAACTCCGTATCCTACACGGATCTTCATTTGCGACACCACATTGCTGTTTTTCAACCATGGCTCGTTGGTCATCTGCCAGGCAAAGGCCACAGCAGGGAACAGACCCCAGCGGGTGTCAGGAGAAAAGCGTGAAGTGGCATCGTCTCTTAAGGTAAAGGTCAGCAAATACTTGTCTTTATAAGAGTAGTTAAACCTGCCAAAATAGGATAACAGGAAACTTTCGGTGGGAAAATTGTTGGTGTCCAGATTCCAGGTGTGATTGTAGTTACCATTTTCAGAATAATCCTTCCTGTAAAAGTGTTGCCACGAATAACCAGCCATCAAACCGAACTTGCTGTTAAGTTGACCAACTTCTTTGCTATAGTTCAGGTAAAAATCCAACAAATCATTTTTCTTTTCCTGCGAATAGGTATTGTA
This sequence comes from Bacteroidales bacterium, assembly GCA_024762735.1. GTDB lineage: Bacteria > Bacteroidota > Bacteroidia > Bacteroidales > F082 > B16-G9. Next base: position 4,647 of record JANTGU010000128.1, read on the forward strand.
TACACCACCACCATGAACGGGATCGTAAGTCCATGAGGCTTCAGGAGAAACAATATATTCGCCGTTACTCTTTGACCGGTCGGTAGCCAGGTTTAAATGGGCACTCAGTTCGGGCAGAAAATGCAATTTGTAATCTAACTGTACATTGGCAATAACACCATTCACGTTGGAGTGATTATCGGTTAAATTTAATCGTGCCACGGGGTTAACAGGGCCAAGACTTACCGGCATGCCGTTGGCCTGCGTTCTGGTAAAATATCCACCATAATTGGTGGTGGTTGAATCAGGGGCTCCATCGGGGTTGTTGAAATGAACCGTATAGGTAGAATCGGAATTAATTGCCTGGGTGGGATCGAACTGAACTGCTGACCCGATAGCGCCCTGGTCGGCAAACTGGTTATTTACAAAGGTACCTCTTACATTAAAAGAAACTTTTAGATGATCGTCAAAAAAAGTAGGAGTCAACGAAGCAGAAAGCGTAGTACGCTGCATGTTGTCGGTTTTCAAAATTCCATCCTGATTGGTGTACCCGGCCGAAAAGCGGTAAGGCATGGTTTTGTAAGCGCCCGTGAGGCTCACGTTGTGATCCATACCGAAGGCGTTGTTATAAATTTGCGATTGCCAATCGGTATTGCTGTTGCCCAGCATACTAACCACGTTGTCCTGACCTTCATAACGCTGATTGATAAGCGATGTAAATTCGTTGGCATTAAAAACGTCAACCTTTTTAGGTACGGTATAAAGAGAAAAATTACCACTGTAATTAATTTTTAATGGCTGTCCCTCCTTACCCTTTTTGGTGGTGATGATGATAACCCCATTGGAGGCTCTTGAACCGTAAATAGCTGTTGCCGATGCATCTTTTAACACGGTAAAGGTTTCAATATCGTTGGGGTTGATGTTGTTGAGCGGGTTACGCATACCGGCAATTCCATCGTTGTCCAGGGCAACCCCATCCACCACAATCAAAGGGTCGTTACTGGCCGACAACGAAGAGCCACCACGGATACGGATGGTGGAACCGCTTCCCGGTGCACCACCGGCATTGGTAATCTGTACCCCTGCAATTTTACCGGCTAACAGGTCGGCAGGAGCCGTGATAGCTCCTTTGTTAAAATCTTTGGAGCTGATGGCACTTACCGCACCGGTAGCATCCTTTTTCTTTTCAACACCATAGCCAATAACAACCAGCTCATTCAGGTTGGCCGCCGTGGCTTTTAAACTAATTTTTAATGTTGAATTTGGTTTGGCTTCAACTACCTGCGTTTCGAAACCGATATAGGAAACCTTCAGATTAACCATGCCTTTAATGGCAAGGGTAAACTTTCCATCAATATCCGAAACGGTACCGGTAGTTTCACCTTGTACCTGAATGGTTGCTCCCGGTAACGGGGACCCGTCGGAAGCATCAACTACAGTACCATTGACATTTCCGCTCTGCGCCATGGCAGCGGATACTCCCATAAAAAACAGGAGTGTCAACACGAGTGCATTTGAAATAATTTTTTTTCGCATAACTTTTTTGGTTTATAATAATGATGGACAAAACTATAACAATTGATGTTTTTACATATGATTAGCCCTATTTGTAATTGATTGATATAAAAACGAAATATTAATGATTTCATAACCTTTTGATAATACATCTATTACAAATGTATAATTAAGGTGTTATGAACAACCTAAAATAGCCCGAATAATTAACCGCAAACGTTTTAAATAAGAGGTTCTGAGACGAGTGAGAGAAATAATTTAGCCGAAGAAAAAAATTATTGAAATGGATTGGATAACGTGTAATCTTTCCCATCTAAGTTCCGCACTGGAACAGCATTAATAGATTTTTTTATGCTCATTTCTTTTGTCGAAAAGAAACCCCGCCTGACCACATTCGGGCAGGTAGCCAAAGAAAGCGACCCAAAACG
>JANTGU010000129.1 GCA_024762735.1 Bacteroidales bacterium
AAAAAGCTGGCGCTGGAGTGTTATCTTAACGCGGCAAAAACAGCCGCATCGCCGGCAAAAGCTTACCGAAGAGCCGCTAAATTGCTGATGGACGAGAAAAAATGGGAGGAGGCTGCCGATAACCTGCTGTTAGCTTTAGACAACAGCCCTACCTCTGAAAACCTATACAGAAGCATGCTGAAAAAAAGTCTTATAATATTTAAGGATGTTGACGAAACAAAAGAAAAAATAGCCCACTCATTGGAACACGGCACCTATTTTGGTTTTATGAACCAGTACGATGTCCCGTTACTCGACAGCCTGCTGAACCAGGATTTTGAGGTAGCCAAAACCTATAACTACCTGGGTTATTGCTTTGCCATGACGGGCAATTACGGCGATGCAGGGCAATACTTTAAGCGCGCTTTAAAAATTGCTCCCGAATATACCGATGCTATTAATAATTTGGGAGCGGTAGAAATTCTGATTAATAAAAAGCATTGAGGGGTGATTAGGGTGATGTTAGCGGTTATTGTAGAGAAAAATTCGGAAACAATAGAAATCAATCTAACTTTGTGGGAAATAAATTATAAATGAGTAATATAGAAAGAAATACACAAGTTGATTTTTATAATAGAGTTGTTAATTTGTTGAAAGAAGCTCGAAAAAGTGTTGTTAAGACAGTTAATAAAACTATGGTTTATACCTATTTTGAAATAGGAAGAATAATCGTAGAAGAAGAACAGCAAGGAAAAGAAAGGGCAGCATACGGAAAACAGATACTGAAAGGACTATCCGAGAATTTAAGTATTGAATTTGGGAAAGGTTTTTCTGTTACTAACTTGAAGCAAATGCGCCAATTTTATCTCAGCTATTCGATTGGTCAGACAGTGTCTGACGAATTGAAAAAATCCGAAACCGTGTCTCGGAATTTCAATACACCTGATTTTCAATTAAGTTGGTCGCATTATCTTTTCTTAATGAAAATTGATAACATGAACGAGAGAAGTTTTTATGAAATTGAAGCCAAAAATAATAATTGGAGTCTAAGAGAATTGCAGCGACAATTTAACTCGGCTCTTTTTGAAAGATTAGTTTTGAGTAAAAACAAAAAAGAAATAAAAGAACTTTCTGAAAAAGGGCAAATAGTTGAAAAGCCAACAGACACGGTAAAAGACCCTTATATTCTAGAATTTCTTGGATTGCCGGAAGAAAGTAAATATTCCGAAACTGAATTAGAACAAAAAATTATCGACAAGTTAGAGCATTTTTTACTTGAACTTGGAAAGGGATTTACATTTGTTGGAAGACAAGTGCGTTTTACATTTAAAGAAAAACATTTTCGGATAGACTTAGTATTTTACAACAGAATACTACAATGCTTTGTTCTAATTGATTTAAAAATTGGAGAAATATCGCATAAAGATTTAGGTCAGATGCAAATGTATGTAAACTACTACAATAGAAAAGTAAAACTTGAAAATGAAAACCCAACAATTGGGATTATATTGTGCAGAACAAAGGATGATGCATTGGTAGAAATGACTTTGCCTGAGAATAATGAACAGATCTTTGCGAGTAAATATTTAACTGTTTTGCCAAGCAAGGAAGAATTGAAAAAATTAATTGAAAACCAAGATGAATAAACAACAAACCGCTAACAGCAAATTATACGCCATAGCCGAGTTCAGTCTTTATTAGAAAAATTGGGTATAATAGACAAATTAGTTGATGAGTTAGCGAAAGGGTGGCCAATGGAAAGAATATTAAGAGATGATTATGTAGATAACATGTGAAACAAGAGAATAAAAACAATACCAACCCCAAAGAGCATATTCTCAAACTCCCTTACAGCACTTTCAACTTGGCAAAACGAAGCAGTAATTTTTTTTGACCAAAGGCGGGAAAAAATACGGCAGCCTTTTTGTTAGGTCCCGTGCCTTCGACAGCCACTACCTTGCCGGTTCCAAATTTTGGATGAACTACCTGCATACCGGCTTGCAGCTCGGAGGTGTCGGATGCTTCAAAAGGTTGTGATGAATGTTCAGCAGGTTTGAGGTTTCTTTTTTGAAAATGCATGGGTGGTGAAGTCGTACTTTTTTCGCTGTGTCGAAAATCACGTTCCCGACCCACGGAGGCTTTTCTTGGAATATCGAGCAAATCTTCATCCACCTCTTCCAGAAACCTGCTGGGTTCGCCCAGCGTGAGCTCTCCCCAGCGATAACGTGTTTCGGCATACGACAGCGTGACTTTTTTCATGGCACGGGTAATGGCCACGTAAAACAATCGTCGCTCTTCTTCCAAATCAGTGCGGGTGCTTACCGATTGCATGGAAGGAAAGAGGTTCTCTTCCATCCCCACCACGAAAACATAGGGAAACTCCAATCCTTTGGCAGCGTGAATGGTCATCAGGATAACCTTGTCGTTGTCCTCCTTGTCATCGCTGTCGGCATCTGTGAGCAAAGCCACGTTTTGCATAAACTCGTGAAAAGTGCCCTGACCTTCCAAATCGCCTTCCGCCTGCTCGGCGCCTTGTTCGCTGAATTCCTTGATACTGTTCAGCAACTCTTCAATATTTTCCACCCTGCTCATCGACTCGATGGCATCATCATCCTTATACATTCTCAACAAACCCGAAGCTATGGCAATGTGCTGCGCGGCATCAAAAGCCTCTTTGTTTTTCACCACCACCTCGAAACTTTTTATCATGGTGGCAAAACCGGACAGCTTACGCGCCACGCCCGAGTTAACAGCCAAATGATATTTTTCAGGATTGTTGATCACCTCCCACAAACTGACGTTGTGTTGGTCGGCAGCAATCATAACTCGCTCCATGGTGGTTTTCCCAATGCCCCTGGCAGGGGTGTTGATGGCGCGCTGCAAGGCATCTTCATCGTTGTTGTTGATGACCAACCTGAAATAGGCCAGCAAATCTTTAATCTCTTTACGCTGGTAAAACGAGAGCCCCCCATAAATACGATAGGGAATGTTTCTTTTCCGCAGAGCCTCTTCAATCGATCGCGACTGGGCATTGGTTCGATACAACACGGCAAAGGCGCTGTTGGGCTGTTGCTCCCGCATCTTGATTTCAAAAATGGCACCTGCCGTCAGATTTCCCTCCTCGGTATCGCTGGTAGCACGCACCAACCCTATTTTCTGACCCTTTTCGTTATCAGTCCATACGGTTTTTTTAATTTGCTCTTTGTTGTTGGCAATAATTTTGTTGGCCGCCTCCACGATAACTTTGGTGGACCTGTAGTTTTGCTGCAACTTAAACAGCTTGTAGTCGGGATAGTCGCTTTTAAAGTTGAGCATGTTCTGAATGTTAGCCCCCCTGAACGAATAGATGCTTTGCGCATCATCGCCCACCACGTAAACATGCTCGTTGTTGGAAGCCAGCTTTTTAATAATCATATACTGCACGTGGTTGGTATCCTGGTACTCATCCACCAGGATGTGCTGAAAGCGACGTTGCCATTTGTAAAGCACTTCGCCAAAGTTGTTAAAAAGAAGGTAGGTGTTCAGCAAAAGGTCATCAAAATCCATGGCGTCGGCACGACGTAACCGGTTGTTGTAAGCAGCGTAAATTTCAGAAATCAGCGGCTTTCGCGCTGCCGTGTCCGCTGCCATGGCTTCGGCATTGGATGCATAGCTGTCGGGTAAAATCAGCGACGATTTGGCCATCGATATCCTGGCCTGAACATACGACGGGTTATAGGTTTTGACATCCAGATCTTTGTCTTTGATAATCTGTCGAATCAGTCTTTTGCTGTCATCGCTGTCGTAGATGGTAAAGTTGGAAGGATAACCCAGGTGGCTGCCATCGAAGCGTAAAATACGGGCAAAAATCGAGTGAAAGGTGCCCATCCACACATTCCGGGCATCGCCATCGCCAATAAGCCTGATGATACGCTCTTTCATTTCGCGTGCTGCCTTGTTGGTAAAGGTAAGTGCCAGCACGTTAAACGGATCGACCCCTTTTTTTAGCAGGTAGGCTATTCGATAGGTTAGCACACGGGTTTTTCCCGACCCTGCCCCTGCAATAACCATCGAAGGCCCGTCGGGCGCGGTTACTGCCGCGTACTGCTCTTTGTTTAAATCTTTCAGAAAATCACTCACTACGGACTATTTTTTCAAATTAACCTGTCAGAAACAGGACTAGCATCTTTTTAAATCAAGAGGGCAAAGGTAATTTAAAGCATCTTTATTTTAACCATCAACCATCACCGGTTTTCAACAACTACCAAAAGTAACAACTTCAATAATTAACAGATAGCACCTTTAGCATATTTAACTATTTTTGCCGTTTAAAGTTATTGGAATCCTGCATGCTAAAAAAAATAACCTTTTTGTCCCTTTTTTGGCTTGTTTTTGCTTCGATGGGTATCGCTCAAAAAACCGATACGCTTGTGAGCACTAACGGCAACATCATCACGGGTGAAATCAAGAAAATTGAATACGGGCTTTTAACTTATAAAGTATCGGGCATGGGAACGCTGAACGTGGAAGTGGAAAAGATACAATCTTTAAAATCGGTGAAACAGTTTCAAATTACCCTTAACAACGGGTTGCTCTATTTTGGTTCGTTAGATACTATTAATTCGGTGGAGCCGAAGGTAAAAATCGTATCACAAACACGATCATACACGGTGAGTGTTACCTCTATTGTGGAGGTGTTTCCCATAAAAAGCAGCTTTTGGTTGCGCACTTCGGGCGACTTTAGCCTCGGGGGGAACTACACCAAATCGTCAAGAATATTGCAGCTTAATGTGGCCGGAAATTTATATTATCGCGACAAAAAAAAGTACTACCAACTTAACTGGTCGAATCAGGTAACCTTCCAAAATGATTCGGTGTTGTCGCAAAAGCAGTCCAACACGTTGTCGTCGAGAAGATACTTTGGACATCATTACAGTTTTCAGGGACAGTTGGGTATTTCGAGCAACAACGAGCTAAACTTAAAAAGGAGGTACTACCTGAACCTCACGGGAGGTAAAGATTTTATTCATACTTACAGGTCGCTGTTGTATACCGGACTGGGGCTTAGTGGCAACAGCGAAACCACCCTTGATCTAAATAATGTCAGCTACAACCTGGAGGGCGTTATTATGGTAAACTACGAGTTTTACAAACGTACTGATCCGAAAGTAAATATAACCACCAGGTTCAACACCTACCCAAGTATTACGACTTTTGGAAGATGGCGTTTTGATGCTTCGCTGGATGCAAGAATTGAAGTTTTTACCGATTTTTATGTGGGAGCCAACATCTACAACAACTATGATAACAGCGCGGAACTTGCCGCCGATAAGCACAACGACTGGGGTATTAACGCCACGATTAGTTATTCGTTTCACTGATGCGGTGTTTACCATAAATTTATTAATTTTATCGCCCGAAAACATTTATAACAAACAAGAGGAATTTAGATATGTCAGGACACAGTAAATGGTCAACCATCAAACGGAAAAAAGGAGCCTTGGATGCCAAGCGCTCAAAAATATTTTCAAAACTTATTAAAGAGATTACCGTGGCAGTAAAAGAGGGTGGCCCCGATCCTGATGGAAACCCCCGTTTACGTTTGGCCATCGCCAATGCCAAAGGGGTTAGCATGCCTAAAGACAATATTGAAAGGGCCATTAACAAAGGGAAGGATAAAAATTCTGCCAACTTTAGCGAGGTTACTTACGAAGGCTACCTACCGCACGGTATTGCCGTTTATGTTGAAACCACCACGGACAACACCCAACGAACTGTTTCGAACGTGAGAGCTATTTTTAATAAATACAATGGTAACCTGGGAACCAACGGCTCGTTAAGTTTTTTGTTTGACAGAAAAGGGGTTTTTGTTATTCCCCAAGGCGATATTGATGCCGAAGAATTTGAGATGGAACTTATTGATGCCGGTGCCGAAGACATCGAGCTGGAAGATGGCTACTTTAATGTAACCACCTCGATGGAAGATTTTGGTAACATGATGAAAAAGCTGGAAGACCTGGGCATCGAACCTGAAACAGCCGAGCTGCAGCGCATCCCTCACGAAACCAAAACCCTTTCGGACGAAGATGCCGAAAAAACCATGAAGGTAATCGACCTGTTTGAAGATGATGATGATGTGCAAAAAGTTTGGCACAACCTGGAACTCACCGAAGAACAAATGGAAAAATTGGGGTAAACAAAAGCTTGTTATAGTTTCAAGGCAACTTACTGCTCCAATTCTGAATAATAATGCTCTATCTCATTTACAATGGAGAGCACTTGCTGGTGACTCTCGGTACCCATCAACCTTAGTTTAAAGGGTTTAAAATGGGGGTAACCTTTAAAATAGTTACTCCAGTGTTTACGCATTTCCAAAATACCTGTGCGCTCACCCTTCCATTCCACCGAGCGTTGAAGTTGTATTTTAACAATCTTTACCCGTTCGTGAATATCGGGTTTTGGCAAAAGCTCTCCCGTGGCTAAGTAATGTTTTACCTCTTTAAAAATCCAGGGGTTGCCATACACGGCACGACCAATCATCAAGCCATCCACCCCGGAATTGTCAAGCAGGTGCCTGGCAGTTTTGGCGTCGG
>JANTGU010000130.1 GCA_024762735.1 Bacteroidales bacterium
GCTTTTTTGCATCCTATTGATGGTAGAGTCCAGCAGGCGGGCTACATCATTGGCCATATCAGCAGCCATGGCTGCATCTTTATCTAAAACAGATATCTGCACTGCCATAAATTCGGTACGACGAAACCTGAAGTTGTCTTTGTACTGATTGTATAATTTGGTATACCGGTACTTTTCGTTGGGTTTGATGTCGTAATGCTTCATCAAATGATACTTCTGGATGATGCGGTCGCGAATTTTGTTCGAGTTCAAAACCTGAAGCATCTGTTCCGTTTGTTCATCTTCTCCAAACTCCAGGATATCTTTGGTATTATTAAAGGTGCTGCTCAACAAAACTTTTGAAATGGAATTGCTGGCAGTAGGAAACAAAATAACTTCTGATTTATAGAGGGGCGTAATAAAGGTTGGCCCGGAAAAGACGGCTGATAAAATAATCGCTAAAACAGCAATAACCAAAAGTGTTGTTCGGTATTTTAAAGCAACCTTAAGCAGAACAGCCGATGTAAACAGCTGCTTCGATTTATTTTTACTACTCATGTTTTCATTTTAGTAAAGAAAGCAAAAATAGGAAATTAATTCAACCGACCAAGCATCACGTCAAACTAATCGTCAATAAAATAGCCCTGAAAGGGTGTTGGTTTTTTATTTTCCTGTTGACTCGTTCGCCCGCAAAATGGCAATCATATTTTTAATGTCAAGCAGCTTAAGGGTAAAAGCTGCCCCCAGTCCCGTGAGCAGGGTGAGGGTGATGGTAACAGGCCACGAAAGTCCTGAATAGGTTTTTAACAGCCACGCCGCCATTCCCGTAAAAAAGGCTGTTAACAGTATGCGCAGCAGCAACATCCAATCGAATCGGAAATGGAAGATTTTAAGGGCAAGCCAAATGTTTAACAGCGCCGTTAAACTTTGGGCGGTTAAGCTGGCGTATGAAGAGCCCAGCGCCTGAAGACGTGGTATTAATAACAGATTCATGATAATGTTACCGGCCATGCCCGCGAAGGCAATAAGGTTTAACCACTTTAAATTGTTGTTGGCCGTGAGCAGCGTGCCAAAAATGTAGTTGGACGAAATAGCTACAAAGCTAAACATGAGCACTCTGAACACCGCGGCTGATTCAGCAATTCTGCTCTGGAAGTCAGCGGTAGATTCAACGCCATGAGGCACATACATCAACAACATGAGTTCTTTGGAATAAAAAAAGGCCGTGACCGCGATAATCAACGAACCGGAAATGATAATGGAAAAAGAGAGTCGCAGCAGATTGCCTATTTCCAGCTTCTCGCTAATCATTTTTGAAAACAGCGGAAGAAGTAAAACCGAAAAGAGATAAGCAAAATTTTGCCCTGCATCCAACATTCTAAACGCTGCCGAGTAGATGCCCGATTGTAAATCACCCTCTTTTCCCGGAATAAGACGCTCCAAAAAAACAGGGTCAATCCGGTTGTAAAAGCTCATCAGTAGCACCAGCAAGGCAAAGGGGAGGCTCTTTTTAATAATCATTATAAAAAAAGCAGGATTCCAGCTAAATTTCAGTGTCGAGGTATGTGTCAGCACGACACTTAAGGCTATGAGCACCGAAACCAGGTAAGCAATCGTTTGGCTGTACACGAACCATTCAATATTAAAGCGGTGATGCGCGATGCCGGTCCATAGCAGTATGCCGACAATTAAAATCATCAGCAAACGGTCGAGGATGGACAAAAAGCTGTCGATGGCAAAAAGCAAAAGGCCTGAAATGTTCGATCGTAAATACAGTAAGAACGAGAGCAGAAACTGGTTAATACCAACCCAGAAAAGTAATTTCATCTGCTCACCCCGGTAGCCGATAGCATACCCAACCACAAAAATGATAAGGCCATAGAGCACGCCCAGTAAAAGTTTGATGGTACCGATGCCCATTAGGTGCTTGTCGAGCAGCTGATTGTTTTGTGCAATGTTTCGGTTATTAAAGTTGGTAATGCCCAGGTCAAGAAAAATAAAGAACAAAAAGGAGAAGTTAAATATTGAAAAGTAAAAGCCATAGTTTTCAGGTCCCACCACGTTGTACACCTGCCTGTCAACTCCCAGTATCCAAAAGGGTTTTATCAGCAGATTCAGAAAAAGAATCAGAGTCAGATTTTTGAGGAATTTTTTTTGCATCACGGCAAAAGTAAAAAGTTAATCTCAGGAATTAACAAAACCGGGCTTATTATTTTTCTTCAATATGGGTTGCTTAATGGCTTTGGCAGGGTTTATTTCCCGCGTCCCTGAATAACAATAAGTATGGTGTAAATTAAAATTTTGAAATCCATGGCAATCGACATGTTCTCGATGTACAAAATATCGTATTTAAGCCTGTCAATCATTTCGTCAACCGTGGATGCATAACCGTATTTAACCTGTCCCCACGAGGTAATGCCGGGTTTTACCTTTAGCAGCAACCGGTAGTGCGGGGCTCGTTTTACAATTTGGTCGATATAATACTGACGTTCCGGGCGCGGACCTACCAGCGACATGTCACCTTTTAGCACGGTAAAAAATTGTGGAATTTCATCCAGCCGCACTTTTCGGATAAAGCGGCCAAAAGGAGTAATTCGAGGGTCGTTGTCAGAAGAGAGCTGAGGGCCGAATTTTTCAGCATCAATATACATCGATCGAAATTTATGCATCGAAAAAACTTTGCCGTGTTTGCCAATTCTGTCCTGCGAAAACAGGATAGGACCCGGCGAGGAGAGTTTTACTCCAATGGCTGTGATGATATAAAAAGGGGTTAACAGGATGATGGCTGTCAACGAAAAAGCCAAATCAATAATTCTTTTTAAACTTTGCTGCCATGCAGGCATCAGGTCAGGAGATATCTCGATGAGTGGAGTGTGAAAAATACCTTTTATTTTAACCGATCCAAAGATGATGTCCTGCATCAGAGGGATTACCTTGATAATAACATTAGAATCTTCCAGCTCTAAAATAATACGTTCTATCGTCTCTTTTTCCGAACGTTCAATGGCAATAATTACCTCTTCAACATTGTACTCTTTTAAAATTCCGTTCAGGCTTTTGTAGTTACCCAGATGGGGCAGGTATTTTGCCAGCTTGTAGTCTTCGCGATCAAAAACATTAACAAAACCCACAAACTTGTTCCCCGACGATATTTCCTGGTTGGTAATGTCTTCGTACACCTGGGTCGCGTTTCCGTTGCTGCCGATAATGACGGTGTTAAAACCTAATATTCCTTTGTGAACCCTTCGTACTGTTCGGGTGGTAAGATACAATCGAAATGCGTAAGTGAAAAAGAAGTGCAGTGCGAATAGCACCAGGAATGATTTATAGTAACCTTGATAGGTATTGATTACGTCGTCGAGGATGAGCACAAAAAAGATGATGGTTACCCCGATTAGCGTGGAAGTCAGGGTTTGACCCAGTTCACGTAAACGAGCTTTTCGGTAGATGCGTCGATACGAACCGATTAACGTGTAGAGCAAAATCCAGAAAACAGGAACGACCACGATGGCGATCCAGTACTTTTGATCGTGGATCATGTGGCCGAGGTAATTGTCAATGCCTTGCTCCTCGTTAACTTTTCTATATAAATAGAAGAGCGTCCAGGCGAGTGTTGAAGCAAGCCAGTCTAAAAACAGGTATTTAACAATCTGTAACTTCGCGTTCATAGGTTTATTGTCGGTATAATAATTTTATGTTGTCAATATAAATTTTAGAAATATCAACGTCTGAGCCAATGATAGCCCTGAAATATATTTTGAAATCGTAGGCATTGGTATAGCGTGAAGTAGTTGGAGCAAGGTTGACATAGATTTTGTTCCATTCGGATGAATTGTTCAGGTAAACAAGGTCGTCCCATTGAAAATCACCCGGTAAACTGGTTAAAACCCCTACCAGAATTGGGGTGTCGGTTTTGAAATTCATTTCGAGAGCAACCGGTGTGCCGTCGCGCGGTAAATCGTAGCCATCGTACGAGTAGCCCCAAAACATGGGATGATCTTGTGTTAAAACAATTTTCCCTGAGTAACTTGAGTAGTCGCTCAAGAAAGCTTCGGGATTGTTGGCGGGCGAGGTTTGCTCGATGGTGGTGTCGCTGGTTTCCGATTCTTTAATAGAGATGTATGAACCTTCAAAATCTTCGAGCCAGGCAAATTTTGTATTTTGGTAATATTCTGTTTCAAGGTTTCCTAAATTCATCACTGAATCGGGGACAAAATTAAAGTTCTCAAAAACGATGGGCTGGTAAAAAGGGTAGGGCACTCTTGTGCTTGAAATGCCGTTGAGTTTAATGCCAGGGCGAATTTCTAACCGGTGCTTGCCTTCAGCTAAAATAGGAAACAGCGCCGGAAGCTGAAAAACTCCCATTTGCTGATCGTCAACATAAACCCAAACATCTGAAATTTCCTGCGATGCACTGCCCTGGTCGGCGTAATAAGTATCAAGATAAACAGAATCTATTTTAAGGTAAGAAGGAATGGTTTGCGCACTTTCCATCTTGCGGCATCCACTTGCCAGCAACAAGGTAAAACCTAAGCTCAATAAAAAACTAAAATAATATACTGTGTAATCCTTTTTCAATATCCCCTTACTGTTTACTGATTCAAACGCATCCAAAAGTTAGTTATTATCTTTATTGAGCATTTATTTTAACTATTTATTAACATTTGAAAACAGGGTCTAAACTTTTATCGGTTGGCATTTCCTGACCCGATAACTTTATCTAAAATTTGCCTTGCAAGCCCGATGGCTTTAAAACTGGTAAAAACTGGTATCCCGGGTGCTTTGTTAAAAGCAATAGCGTTGTAAAAGTTTTCAATAGCGCTACCAAGGGCGTTGGACGGTTTCGTGGTGAATTCTTTTAACTGAGCCGTTTCGCGATTTTCCATGCCGGGTAGCAATCCGGTTGCACGCTGTCCGGTAAAATCTACTTTGATATAATGTTCGTGTTTAAAGAACTCGGTTTGATGATGCTGAACGGAAGAAATCCTGCTGCCCATTAAAGTAAAGACACTGCCGTTGATGAACTCAACTTTTGCATGAATAACATCCGGGGTTTTATTGATAATGCTGACGCCGGTGGCATGAACCTTTTTAATTTCCGATGGTACAACTGCCAAAGCAATGACTAAATCATCAATAAGTTGATTGATTACCTCTGTTTTAAAAGACTCCTCCGTGGGCATGACCAACAATTGCGTATTAATTAACTCCGGTTGGCTAACCTGCGGCATGGCCGCCATAAAGGCAGGGTTATACTGACTTAAATGACCAAACTGTATGTGTACCCCTGCTTCGGAGGCTGTTTCCAACAACAGTGATGTTTGCTGTGCGTTAAAGGTTATGGCTTTTTCAAAAAAGAGGTGTTTCGATTTTTTCAGCAACTGAATCAGTAAGTCAAAATAGGCTGCATCCGGCTCATCAATGTAGATGGCATCTGTCCTTTCGCAAAACTTTTCCAACGATGTAAACTTGGGCAATGGCAATCCGGATGCCGGTTCGTCATCATGAAGGGTTTTGTCAGGTGAAAAGAAACCAACCAGCTTAACCGAATCGAATTTGTGGATGATATCTACCTTCCCCTTACTAAAATTTCGAGTTCCAAGAACACCAATTTTCAACATCTTGTCAGATTTTGCGCAAAAGTAACCTTTTTCTTTCGGCAGGTTTGCTATTTTAGCACAAAATTTCAGATTCAAAAAATGATAGATACATACAGGCATAAAGGGATGCGCAAGCAGTTGGTGGCAACTTTGAAAAGCAAGGGGATAAAAGATAATAAAGTGCTTGAAGCTATCGGCAACATCCCGCGACACTGGTTTCTAGACTCATCATTTTTAGAATATGCCTACGAAGACAAGCCTTTTCCCATCGGTTCGGGGCAAACCATTTCGCAGCCATACACCGTGGCTCGCCAAACGGAACTGTTGAAGGTGGAAAAGAACATGAAAGTGCTTGAAATTGGCACGGGCTCAGGTTTTCAGGCTTGCGTGCTTGGCGAGATGGGGGCTAAAGTGTACACGGTGGAACGACAGAAAAAACTCTACCTGAAAACAAAAAGTTTTTTAAAGCAATTTCCCTACCGTATCAAGGCGTTTTTTGATGATGGCAACAAGGGGCTTCCCTCGTTTGCCCCTTTCGACAGGATAATTATCACGGCAGCGGCTCCCGAGATTCCGGAGCGTTTAATCCAACAGTTAAAACCGGGAGGAATACTTTTGCTGCCGCTTGGCCTGGGCGAAGTGCAACAAATGGTTCGGATTACTAAAGACGCAGATGGAAAACTGGAGACTGAAAATTTTGGGAACTACCGGTTTGTCCCGATGCTCAAAAACCGGGCTGACGATTAATTAAAGCTCACCTTTAATAATTTTCCAGCATAAATCAGCCTGGTAACCTTTTTGAACGGCATATTTAACCAGCTTGTTGTTTTTATTCCATTCATCTTTTTCATCAATTTTTTTGGAAGAAAGCACGGCTTTGAGTGTGTTCAGGTACTCCTCATCGTCAATCTCTCCAATCCCGATTTGTATGTAAAGGTCGGGAA
>JANTGU010000131.1 GCA_024762735.1 Bacteroidales bacterium
TTAACGGGTGCCTCGGTACCCCCGCAGGCGAAAACCATTTCGGTGCAGTATTTCCCCAACAAGGCGGCTTTGGTAGAACCAACCTTGAGCCCGGTGTTTACCAATATGTTGCGCGATAAGTTTACCACGCAGCTAAATCTGAACATGATTGACCGAAACGGTGACCTGGCTTTTGAGGGAGAAATAACCGCTTACAAAACCATACCGGTTGCCATTCAAAGCGACCAGACCGCAGCCATGAACCGACTCACCATTACTGTTAACGTCCGTTTTGTAAACAAGTTCGATCCAACCAAAGATTTTGAGCAAAAGTTTACCGAGTTTGCCGAATACGCTGCCGACGAGGATTTCAACAGTGTAAAAGCCACTTTGATAGAACAAATTTCTGATGCCCTGGCCGATGATATCTTTAACAAGGCGGTGATTAATTGGTAGGAGTAGATTGGAGTAAATACCAAGAATTAGTAGATTGAGGGTAGAGGTTAGTTACCGCCAAGCAAATAAAACGATAGAATGCGGAGAATAAAGACATAAACACCGTAAAATATGCGGATAATATGTTATTTGCGGAGAATAATTAGTATATTTGTCGCAAATTATGCAGAGAAAAAAGATTTACATACACGAACAAGATAATTGGCCTTATTTTACTTGGGACAACAAGAAAGTAATGTTAAAACTAGGAGAAACAAGAAACCTTCAAGGTAAATTACTTGGAAAAATGGAAACTCTTGGTTTTGACTTACAAAATGAAGCCGTATTAGATACTTTGACATTGGATGTCATAAAATCATCAGAAATAGAAGGGGAATTTTTAGAAAAAGAACAAGTGCGTTCTTCAATTGCAAGAAGATTAGGACTTGACATGGCAGGTGCTGTTTATTCGGATAGAAATGTTGAAGGAGTTGTTGAAATGATGCTAGACGCAACTCAAAGATATTCAAAACCATTAAATGCAGACAGATTATTTGACTGGCACGCTGCTTTATTTCCAAATGGAAGAAGTAATATGTATAAGATTACTGTTGCTGATTGGAGAAAAGACCCTATGCAAATAGTTTCTGGACCTATGGGAAAGGAAAAGGTGCATTATGAAGCCCCCAAACCTGAACGAGTGGCCGAAGAAATGAATGTATTTTTGGATTGGTTTGAAAATGAAGACGGATTAGATTTAGTATTAAAAGCTGCCATAGCACATTTGTGGTTTGTAACTATCCACCCCTTTGATGACGGAAATGGAAGAATAACAAGAGCCATAACCGATATGTTATTAGCACGTTCAGACCAAAGCGTTCAAAGATTTTATAGTACGTCAGCACAAATAAGAGTTGAACGCAAGGAATACTATAATATCTTGGAAAAAACACAAAAAGGAAATTTAAATATTACTGAATGGATATTGTGGTTTTTAAATTGTTTAACGAATGCAATCAATGCAACCGAAGAAATTTTATCAAAAGTATTAAATAAAGCAGAATTTTGGAAACTACATTCGACGACAATTCTAAATGAAAGGCAGCAAAAAATCATAAACAAACTGCTTGATGGATTTAATGGGAAGTTGACTTCTTCTAAATATGGGAAAATAAACAAATGCTCTCAAGACACTGCCTTAAGAGATATCCAAGACTTGATAAAGAAGAATATTTTACGCAAAGAAGCAAGTGGTGGTCGTAGTACAAATTACGAATTAGTAGAAATGCCAGGCGGTAACAATGTTTATAAGGCATTGGGCGAGTGATAGTTAAATCGAAAGATTATAAATATAAATAAATGGTATAGTAGATTGAAAGTTAGGTGTTTCAATGCACCCAACACCTCATATAATATACTCACCGTAACCAATTTGAATAGAAAAATAAAAAAGATCAACTTGTGAAAATAAATTTAGAACAATTAGAATTAAAAAAACTTGGTAGGGACGACTTAAGAACTTTGGTCAATTGGGCAAAAAAAGAAGGATGGAATCCCGGTATAAATGACTTTGAGGTATTTTGGAAAACTGACCAAGATGGATATTATGGATTTTACCTCGAAAATGAATTAATGGGCGGAGGAGCTATAGTCTCTTATAATCAAGTTTTCGGGTTTATGGGGTTATTCATCGTAGATTCAAAATTTCGTGGATTAGGTATTGGAAAAAGGCTGTGGTATTTAAGACGAGATACCTTACTTAAAAGACTAAGAAATGGAGCTACTATTGGTATGGATGGTGTAGTTGAAATGCAAGACTTTTATGAAAAAGGAGGGTTTAAGATAGCCTACAGAGAAGAAAGGTTTAAGGGTATTGGTCAAGAAGTTACTGTAAGCAAAGCTATATCTAAAATAGAAACAGAAGATTTTGAAAAAGTAGTTGACTTTGACTTGCATTGTTTTGGGTATGAGAGGAAGGAATTTTTAAAAAACTGGATAACGATTCCAAATAGCAAATCCTTCAAATATTCCGAAAGTGATAATCTTAGAGGCTATGCAGTTATCCGAAAAGTTGATTCCGGATTTAAAATAGGACCTTTATTTGCCGATGGTTACGAAGTTGCCGAAGAATTATACAAAGCCTGTATAAATTCAGCAGTAGGAAAAAATGTGTATCTTGATATTCCGGTCATAAATAAAGACGCTGTCAACTTAATGAAGAAATACAATACTGAATATACTTTTGAATGTGCAAGAATGTACTATGGAGATTTTCCGAAAATAGCTGTCAATAAAGTATTTGGAGTCACAACCTTTGAATTAGGATAAAAACAACAGCTTACAATAATACCTAAACACCATAAGGATTTTACAAGTAATAGGGCGATTCCGCAGGCTCAATTAAAAATATTTGATACATTTGAAGTTCTGTAGTTGTGACACCCTTGCGGTGTTTAACGGAATCGCTGGGCATTAAAATGCTTGGCCTGATGTTTCGTCAAAAAAATGGCTAAAAAACAGATTTATGAACAAAGATCAATTTATATCGTATTTAACCAATCCATCGAAGTTAAACCCTTTAACGCTGGAAGAATTGGATGCTTTGATTACAGACTTTCCCTATTTTCAGTCGGCACGCATTTTATATGCTCTCAATCTTTTTAAAGAAAATAATATCCGTTACGATGCCGAGCTCAAAACTACAGCCATTTATGCCGGAAATCGCAACATCTTAAAAAAACATATCAATCGTGTAGAAAAGGCTAAAACAGAACCTGCCGTGGAATCTGAAATGGAAACACCTCACGTGCAAGAAACCAAAGTCACTGAACCTGCCGCTCCCGTTAAAACGGAAACTGAGGAAAATACAACGCCTTCCATCGAGTACGAAACCCCTGAAGAAACCAACCCTGGCGAACAAAAAGCTGTCGGTGAAAAAGCTACTGAAGAGGACACTATTGTCCAACTAAAGAAAATAATCGAGCGGCGTATTCGCGAAATTGAAGAGGAGAAAAAACAAAAAGGGGAAGACAAAACAGCCAAACCCCTTTCCCAAAAGTCAAAGCTTAACCTGATTGACGAGTTTATCCATAACCAGCCATCCATCAGCCGTACCAAGGGTAAATTTTACGACCCCGTGGATAAAGCCCGCGAAAGTATCGTGGAGCAGGAAGACATTGTAAGCGAGACACTGGCCACTATTTACATGGATCAGGGGTACTACGACAAGGCCATTAATATGTATGAAAAATTAATTTTGAAAATTCCGGAAAAAAGTAGTTACTTTGCAGCCCTTATTGAAAAAGCTAATAAAGCATTAAAAAATAAAAATTAGTAAGCGATGTATATTTTATTCTCAGTAGTGATTTTGGTGGTCAGCGTTTTGCTTGGCTTGATTGTTTTAGTTCAGAATCCTAAAGGCGGTGGCCTGGCAGCTAACTTCTCGGGTGGAAGCCAGTTTATGGGTGTTAGGCAAACAGCTGATATGCTCGAAAAATTAACATGGGGTTTCGGGGTAGGTATTCTTATTTTAAGTCTGGCAGCGGCCACTATCATACCTCGTCAGGTGAATGTTAATGGTCAGGAAGATTCACAGTTAAAAAATAAAATTGAAAATACAGCCGCTCCGGTTAATCTCCCTACTGCACCTGCTCAGGATAACGGTAAAAAGTAAGGGAATAAAAAAAATCATTTATAAAAATGTCAGAATGTCATAGATGTTCTGACATTTTTTTTGTGCCATGGTTTGGCACGAAATGTGACAAGGGGGAGGCAGTATTTTAACCATAAAATAATAACAGATATGGCAAATGTAGACATCAAACCATTGGGCGATCGCGTAGTAATTGAGCCTGTTGAGGCAGAAGCAAAGACGGCCAGTGGGATTATTATCCCCGACACGGCAAAAGAAAAACCATCCATGGGCATGGTGGTGGCAGTTCCCGACGCCACTGACGATAACAAAGTAACCGTTAAGGTGGGTGATAAAGTTTTGTACGGAAAGTATGCCGGTACCGAAATCACCCTGAATGATAGAGATTATCTTATCATGAGTGAGTCGGACATACTGGCTATTGTTTAATCAGGAAATAAAAATCATTAAAAAATAATTAAAATTTTAGAAAAATGGCAAAAGACATTTTATTCGATCACGAAGCAAGAGAAGGCCTTAAAAAAGGTGTTGACGCGTTATCAAACGCCGTGAAAGTAACCCTGGGTCCTAAAGGAAGAAACGTAATTATTGACAAATCATTCGGAGCTCCTCAGGTTACCAAAGACGGGGTTACCGTTGCAAAAGAAATTGAACTTACCAACGCCGTTGAAAACATGGGCGCACAAATGGTAAAAGAGGTTGCCTCTAAAACCAACGATGTGGCCGGTGACGGTACTACTACGGCCACTGTTTTGGCACAGTCGATTTTTAATACCGGCATCAAAAATGTTACCGCCGGTGCTAACCCTATGGATTTAAAACGTGGCATCGACAAAGCTGTTGCCAGCGTTATCGAAGGCGTTAAAGCTATGAGCCATGAGGTGGGTGACAATAGCGATAAAATTGAGCAGGTAGCCACCATTTCGGCCAATAACGATACTGTTATTGGAAAAATGATTGCCGAAGCCATGGGTAAAGTTAAAAAAGAGGGTGTGATCACCATCGAAGAAGCCAAGGGTATAGAAACTTACGTGGATGTGGTTGAAGGAATGCAGTTCGACCGCGGTTACATTTCACCTTATTTTGTTACCGATACTGAAAAAATGACCACCGTGTTTGATAACCCGTTGATTCTTATCCATGACAAGAAGATCTCGGTCATGAAAGATCTGCTGCCCATTCTGGAAAAAGCAGTTCAAACCGGTAAACCTTTCCTGATCATTGCCGAAGATATTGACGGTGAAGCATTGGCAACGCTGGTGGTGAACCGTTTGCGTGGTTCCTTGAAAATTGCTGCTGTTAAAGCTCCCGGTTTTGGCGACAGAAGAAAAGAGATGCTGGAAGACATTGCTGTTTTGACCGGTGGTGTGGTTATTTCCGAAGAAAAAGGTTACAAACTGGAAGATGCTACGGTTGAGATGTTGGGAGAAGCTGAAAAAGTTACCATCGACAAAGAAAATACCACCATTGTAAGCGGCAAAGGCGATGCTGATAATATTCAGGCTCGCGTGAACCAAATTAAAGCTCAAATTGAAACCACTACTTCTGATTATGATAAAGAAAAACTGCAGGAACGTTTGGCTAAACTGGCCGGTGGTGTTGCTGTAATCTATGTGGGTGCTGCCAGCGAAGTGGAAATGAAAGAGAAAAAAGACCGTTTTGATGACGCTTTGTCAGCAACCCGTGCTGCCATCGAAGAGGGCTTTGTTCCCGGTGGTGGTGTAGCTTTGTTGCGTGCCGCTTCAGTGCTTGATAAATTAAAAGTTGACAACGAAGACGAAGAGATTGGAGTTAATATTGTTCGCAGAGCCCTTGAAGAGCCTTTGCGCACCATTGTTGAAAATGCCGGTCTTGAAGGTTCGGTGGTAGTTAACGAAGTTAAAAACGGAAAAGATGACTACGGCTTTAACGCTCGTACTGAAAAATACGAGAACCTGACTAAGGCAGGTGTTATCGATCCTACCAAGGTAACCCGTGTGGCACTCGAAAATGCCGCTTCTATTGCAGGTATGCTGTTAACAACCGAGTGTGTACTAAGCGAGCACAAAGATGAAAATGCTGCACCTGCTCCTGCTATGCCTCCTATGGGTGGTGGCATGCCGGGCATGATGTAAGATTTTGTTCCCTGAAACTAAAAAAAACCGGTATCGAAAGATGCCGGTTTTTTTTTGCTGTTTTCCGAAATAGGAAACCATCAATAAACTTATTTATGTTCATTTCTTTTGTCGAAAAGAAACGAACCAAAGAAAACGACCCAAAACGAAAGCTTCCTGACGCTCTG
This sequence comes from Bacteroidales bacterium, assembly GCA_024762735.1. GTDB lineage: Bacteria > Bacteroidota > Bacteroidia > Bacteroidales > F082 > B16-G9. The sequence continues at coordinate 6,348 of JANTGU010000131.1, forward strand.
GCAAAAGGCAACATCTACGGCAAAAGAGTCGCATTCAAACTCCTACGCACAAACCCACCTAAATGTTTGAAGCCGAAACGACAAGCGCTTTTGCACGTATCTGTATGCCTTTTGCCATTCACCCCATCGCCGGCCCGCCGTTTTGGGAAGCC
>JANTGU010000132.1 GCA_024762735.1 Bacteroidales bacterium
AATCAAAATTATCAAGGTGTTCGTGGCCGGTAAATCCGCGGTCGAAGAGGTGGGTTTGGGGCACGTTGTTGTAAGTCCAGTCGTTGGGGTTACGCCTACGCCCCCAGGGATCGAAGCTGAGTTTATCAACCATGTTACCCAACTCGTTGGTAACGGTTTCGTAATTACCGAGATAGTCGGTATGAACGTAGTACATGTAATTTTTTCCGGTGCTGTTCATCTCGTATAGGGCAAAAAGGCCGTTGACGGCGCTAAGATAATGAAATTATCAAACTCCCGCGCTGGTTTTCACGCGGGAGTTTGATTGGAATCATCCTCGTTGCAAAGAGGACGAGACAGGGGCATCCTCGTTACAAACAAGGACGAGACAGGAAGTTGAGCTGTTACAGCATTTGCTTGAAAAGAATTTAAACAACTTCAATCTCTAAAATAAAACCGGCTACTATCAAAAAGAGTGGTAATTTTACCAGCGCTAACAAAAAATCAATACAATGAAACCGGGAGAAGCAAAAGATATGGTGCTGGAAGCCGGAAAGCGGCTGCTCAAGGAAGGTCTTGTTACACGCTCGTGGGGGAATGTGAGCCTGCGGCTGGACAAGCGGTGGATGGTGGTTACCCCTTCGGGAAAGAGGTACGAAGAGCTGTTGCCGGAGCAGATGGTGCTGGTAGATTATCACACCATGGAATATGAAGGGGTGTTTAAACCCACCTCGGAAGCGAGTATGCATGCGGCTATTTTCAGGGCAAGGCCGGAGATAGGGGCGGTTATTCACACCCATCAGGTGTATGCTACCACGGTAGCCGTGGCCGGAAAAGAGGTTCCCGCCATCGTGGACGATCAGGCCCAAATTTTAGGTCCCTCCATAAAAGTAACCAGGTATCAGCGCTCTAATTCCGATGAGCTTGCCGGGGAGGTAGTGGCCAATTTAGCCGGAAGAAATGCCGTGTTAATAGCCAATCATGGGGCTGTTTGCGTGGGCCGTAACATGGATGAAGCTTTCGTGGCGGCTCAAATTCTGGAAAAAACCTGCCAGGTGTTTATGGGCGCTGCCATGCTGGGGGGTGCGCAGCTCATCAACGCTGAAGAGGCTTCCCGGCTGCATCAGGAGTATCTAACTGACTATTCCCGCAGGGCGGAAGAGTAACAGGTTATGACACTTGATCGTGATACAATCCCATCAATACCTTTTCGTGAGTGATAGGGGCTGAGGTGATTAACCGGTAGTCTTTTCGGAAAGCACGCATGGCGTCCTGGATGGCAAAAAAGGCTCCGATGCCATAATTAAAAGGTGGTTCACCCACGGCTTTTGATTTTAAGATGGCCCGCTCGTTGCCTTCCGATTTTAAATCACTGATAACAATTTCCTTTGGCGCGGCGTAGATGTCAGGGACTTTATAAGTGGAGAGTGAGTTGGATAATAACTTTCCCTTTTCGTCTGAAACAAGCTCCTCCATCGTCATCCAGCCGATGCCTTGCACCACGGCGCCTTCCACCTGCCCATGGTCAATGATTTCATTCATCGATTTTCCAAAATCGTGAACGATACTTACCTTATCAATATCATAGGTTCCGCGCAATACATCCACGGTTGCCGTGATGCCGGCCATGCCAAACACGTGATAAGCAAACGGGTGTCCCTTTTCCTTCTCTTTGTCAAAATTTATTTCAGGAGTGGCGTAATGGCCGTTTTCGGTAAGCCCCACGCGTTGCAGATGCGCGGTCATCACCAGTTCCTCCCAGGATAAAGCGGTTAACTTACCCTCGTTAAAAATCTTTTCTTCCCTGATTTCAATGCTGTTGACATCAGCTTTTAAAACTTCGGCGGCAACCGCGTACAAGCGCTTGTTCAACTGGTTACAGGCTATCTCCAGTGCTTTTCCGTTGAGATCGGCGCCGGAGCTTGCCGCGGTAGGAGAGGTGTTGGAAACCCGCGTGGTGTTGGTGGTTTCAATTTTTATCCTGTCGATGTTCACCGACAATACCTGGGCGGCAACCTGCATCATCTTGGTGTTCACTCCCTGTCCCATCTCAACAGCGCCGGTGCTGATGCCGATGCTGCCATCCTGATAGATGTGTACCAGCGCCCTCGCCTGGTTCATCGATTGGTTGGTAAACGAGATGCCGAAACAGATGGGTATCAGGGCAAAGCCCTTCTTTTTAGTGGCACTGTATTGATTAAACTGTTCAACCGACTTTTCTATTTCCTGGATGTTGAACTGGTTATCAAACTGCATCCACGCTTTTACGGCGTTGTCTTCGTCGGGTGATTGCCCGTAAGGAAAGGTTTCTCCCTTTCGGATAAGGTTGTTTTTTTGAATCACTGCCGGTTTCACGCCAATTACTTCGGCTGCTTTGGCGATGGCGGTTTCAATTAAAAACATGCCCTGCGGTGCCCCAAATCCTCTGAAAGCCGTGTTGGGCGCAAGGTTGGTTTTGGCACTGTACACCGTTCCTCTTATATTGGGAATGTAGTAGGCATTGGTGATATGAAACAGGGTTCGCTCAAGAATGGCCGGCGACAGGTCGGTGGCAGCGCCCCCGTTTTGAAAGTAGTCAGCCTCAAAGGCAATTATTTTTAAGTCGTCGTTCAACCCGATGGTAAAATCGTATTCGTAGGGATGCCGCTTTCCTGTAATCATCAGGTCGATATGGCGGGGCAGGATGATTTTTACCGCCTTGTGGGTAAGGTAAGTGCCCAACGAAGCCATCACTGCCCAGGGTGTGGCCTGGTCTTCTTTACCGCCAAAACCGCCACCAAGACGATTTACATCTACTTCAATTTTATGCATGGGATAGCCCAGTACACGGGCGGTAATCTTTTGTATGGCGGTAGGCCCCTGCGTGGAAGAGTAAATTTTAATATTCCCATTTTCCGATGGCAGCGCATAGGTTCCTTGCGTTTCGAGATACAGATGCTCCTGCCCGGCACTGGAGGCGCTGCCATTAACGACGTATTTGCAATGGTCCCATGCCGATTTCACATTGCCTTGTTGAAAGGTGCGGGGCGGTACCAGAAATGATTTCCTTTTGGTGGCCTCACGGGGAGAGGTAACCGCTTCCTTTTCCTCGATGTCAAAGGTTACTTTTTCGGCAGCTTCCCAGGCGGTATCATGGTCAGTGGCAAGGATGAGGGCAACAGGTTGTCCTTTAAAATGGATCTCCGGGTCGGCAAACAACTGCTCGTCAAGGACGATGCTGCCTATTTGATTTTCTCCGGGGATGTCTTTGGCGGTGATAATTCGTACCACCCCCGATGTGTGTTCAGCCGCCTGGTAATTCACTTTACGTATCACACCGTGGGCCACCGGCGATACTACGATGGCGCCATGCAGCGTGCCTTGCTGCTCAGGAATGTCGTCAATATAAATGGAGCGGCCTGTAACGTGGCCTTTTGAATCAATATTTTTCATAATTAGTAGGCTTTCAAAACCGGTAAAACAACATCGGCGGTGATGACTTGGGGGAACATCTCCATAAAATGGGCAAAGAAAAGTTGCCTTAAAAGCAGTCTTTTGTAGCTGGTGCTGCCCCTGACATCGCTGATGGGGCTCACTTCCTGCTGCATGATCTCTTCTGCCTTGGTCAGGGTCTGCGCGGATAAAGGTTTTCCCGATAGCCATTCCGAAGTTTTTGAAAAGTATTTCGGAACGGGAGCGATACCTCCGGCAGCCAGGGATGCATGCGTGATGATATTATCCTCAACCGTTACTTTGATGGCTGAATTAACACTGGCAATGTCGAGGTGAAGTCGCTTGCTCACCTTCTCAAAGTTGACGCTATCGTGCTTGTCTGGAAGGTCAAACTCGACGGACTCTATGATTTCATCTTTGGCCAAATCAAGTTTTTTGTAATCTAAAAAGAAATCTTTCAGCAAAAGTTTTCGTTTCGCGCCGGTGGGTAAAACGAGGGTAAGGGTAGCCTCAAGAGCTAAAAACAAGATGCTCATGTCGCCGATGGGGGAGGCGTTTACAAAGTTTCCGGCCAACGTGGCAGTATTCCGAATCTGCTCCGAGGATACCAGCTTAAACCAATCTTTCAACTTGGGGAAGGCAGCGGTTAGAGGTTCGAAATCAAGCAACTGATTCACAGTAACCGATCCACCACAAACAATTGTGTTCCCCTGCTGCGTGATGCCGGTCAGCCCGGGTTTGTCAAGGGTGAGGTTTAAGGCCGAAACTTTTACCAACTGCGGTTTTTGAACCATCAGGTCGGTGCCGCCACCGATGATCATGTCGGGTTGTGCCGGAGAACTATCCCGTTTACCAATATCAGCAAGACGCTGTGGGATGGTTTTAAAATAGTCAGGTATAAAATGGTGTGCTGAAAGCCATTCGATATCGTGGTCGAAATCTTTCTCTTTGAGCAGGTCTGCCAATTTTAGCGCGGCTTTTTCGATGGATTTGTACCCTGTGCACCGGCAGATGTTTCCTGCTACCGATGCGATGGCGGCCGGCTTTAATCCTGCCTGCCTGCCAAGGCTGTAGCCGGTAAGCGACACGATAAAACCCGGGGTACAGAAACCGCACTGGGTGCCGGCACTGTTAACAATTTCTTGTTGCACAGGCGTTAAATCGTCGGTGTTAATCCCCTCTACCGTAACAATATGCTTTCCGTGGGCGTTGCCCAGAGGTGTGAGGCACGACACAATGGTTTTGTAGTTTACCTTCCCCTTGTGCAAAATGCCTTCTAAAACGGTGCAGGCTCCACAGTCTCCCTCTTTGCACCCCGACTTGGTACCCTTAAGACCCGCTTCGTTCCTGATAAAATTAAGCAGCGACATGCCTGCCGGCGCTTCAGTTTTAATCAGATGGTTGTTTAATATAAATGTAATCACAGTGTGTGTTTTTTAACCGGTAAAGATATAAAATCTCTTTGTACGAGAAAGGCTGATGAACTTCTTTCTTGCTGTGGTAGATTCAACAAGCAGATGCAATTTTTTGATTTATAAGATTGTAAAATAAATCGATTGGTTTTTCAAATCCAGGTTTTTTCTGGGCCTACGATTTATTTGTATTGCTGTAAGATTTAATATTTATTTTGTTTTTTTCTAGAAATATCTTGTCCCTAAAGGGACAGCGTACAATCAAAAAAGTGAATTCTTCGTCAGCGTATCTCCAAAGGAGTCATTCAAACAAAAAATGAATTAGCCGTGTCAAGTCGGTTAAAAGTGTATTTTTGATTGAAATTAGAATGTTGAATAAATGGATTAACCCATGAAGAATGTCGTTGTGTTGCCGGTGATGGTTCTATTTCTGCTGATGGCTTGTCACCCCATCAAAAAGCCAACGGTTACTATTATGACCGAAAAAGGGGATATTGTGGTGGAGCTTTATCCCAACCAGGCACCTTACACGGTATATAATTTTTTGAAATACGTGGATGAAGACCGATACAGAGGAGCTACGTTTTACCGAACCGTAACCCTTGACAATCAGCCCGACGATTCCATTAAAATAGAGGTAATTCAAGGAGGGCTCTACGATGATAATCACCCGCGGGCATTGTCACCTGTGAATCATGAAACCACCAAAAAAACAGGAATAAAGCATCTGGATGGAACCATCTCGATGGCTCGAAACGCACCCGGTACGGCCACCAGCGAGTTTTTTATCTGCCTCGGTGATCAGCCCGAGTTGGACTATGGTGGAAAACGTAATCCAGACGGCCAGGGCTTTGCAGCGTTTGGAAGAGTGATTAAAGGAATGGACGTGGTGCGTGCTATTCACCGGTCACCGGCCAATGGGCAAGCGCTTACGCCCAGGATAAAGATATTGGCCATGAAAGGCGATAGAGAGCAGCTGCTTAAGGTGTTTGAAAATTGGGCTCCGGAGGAGAAGTAGGACTGAGGGCTTTTGCGGAATGCAAGCATCTTAACCTTGAAGGGGAAAGTTTTAGGTGTATTTATCAAATTGTGAAGCTCCGGGAGAGGATAGCATGAAATTTTGCTAAGGTGTTTTTCATCGCAGAAATCAACCTTAACAAACCAATAGTTTTAATTACTTTTGCACCTAAATCCAAGTTTATGAAATTATCACCACTGACAGCTGTTTCGCCCATCGATGGCCGTTATTTTGAAAAGACTTCCATGCTGGCGCCCTACTTTTCAGAATATGCACTGTTTAAGTACCGCATAATGGTCGAAATTGAATATTTTATTGCTTTAACTGAGATACGCTTGCCGGGACTGGAAACCTTTGATGTCCGGCTTAAAGATGAGTTGAGAAACATTGTTAAAGGGTTTTCCGTTGAAGATGCTGCTACGATTAAAAGCATCGAGCGCATCACCAATCACGATGTAAAAGCTGTGGAGTACTTTATCAAGGAGAAGTTTGATGAATTAGGATTGCAGGATTTCAAAGAGTTTATCCATTTTGGCCTTACCTCCCAGGATATCAACAACACGGCCATTCCCATTTCGATGATGGAAGCGCACGAGGAGATATTGTTGCCTGAATTGCAGGCGCTCATTTCAAAGCTGATGGA
>JANTGU010000133.1 GCA_024762735.1 Bacteroidales bacterium
TACTCGAACGACTCTTCCAAAAACCTGCCTGCAAAAAGCAGGTTAAAACTGTTTTTCCGGTTTAAAGTAAAATATTGTCCATTCACAAAAAGTTTGGTTCGGAGGGTAGTGGTATAAAGATTGTTATTTTCCTTCACATGCAACAAACTGCTCAGGCTATCCAAATACACTTCAGCAGGCGTGTTTTCATTTTCCGTTGTAAAATCGTACTCAACCCCGGTAAAAGAAACTTCATCAGCATCACTGTTGTAGGTTTGAGGGTTACCATACCAGTAAAGTTTCCCGAAATCAACCATCGATGCCTGAATCGCGAACTGGTCACCCAGCCGGGCATCAATCCCCACATCCAACGAAAACCCAACATTGTTAAACGCCAAAAAGTAATCGACCGGTGAAAAGGATATACTGTCGGACAGCAACCCGTTAAAACCTGAAGTATGCACATGAAAATCGGTTTGTGCTATCAGCTCGTATCCCGTTTGCTGATTAGTCCGTGTCAACAGTGTTAACTGGGGCGTTTGTGTTCCCAAATTGGAAAGTCCCTGTAAAAAATTCACCCTAACCCCCATGTCGATGCCATAAGTTACCGGAAAGGAGAGACCCAAATAGTAATCATTCAGATGTTCCTGATAAACCCCACTTCCCGAAAGGTTAAGTTGCTGATCAACGTAATCGGCATTTCCCTGCCAAACAAACCGCATCAAATCGTTGGTATAATAAACCCTGGAGGTTAACCGGTTGCGTATACCCATGGTCAGGAAGGAGTTATCTATTTTCACCCCAACCATCAGCAAATCAACCGCTACATCTTCACTAAAGTAATTGATTTCGGTTTTACTGTTAATCGGCCGGGTAAGATCCAGGTGCAGCGAATCGTCGCCGGGTTTGGGAACAAAAATATCATCAAACGAAAAAGCCGTGTTATAAACCCCCGCCGACACCGAAGACATGGCAGGCAACCCAATAACCAGAGAAGCGTGAGGCCTGAAGGCAGGATTTTGAACCGAGGCCTGCGGAATACCGCTCATACCATATTCGGTTAGTCCCGACTGCGCCATGGAAATCGCGGGCAAAACCAGCGCCAGCCAAACAAGACCCCTTACTATGTTGCGGTAACTACTCATGGTTGTAATTTTGCTTCAAACGAGATAGCTACTGACAGCTTATAATCAGAGTAAAGCCCCACGGGTAAGGAGCCACCCTCGGCAGTTACAGTTTTTGCCCTTAACTGAAGCGAATTGGCCCGCGACATACTTTGAATAAATGAAGGATCAAAAACAGCGGTCACATCCGAAAGGGTCGGCGAAAGCACGTTTCCGTCAGCATTCACTACCGCGGACTCAATCTTATCAAAATCAACATGACCAATAATTTCGCCGGTAACCGAATCGGGGACTAAAAGACTAATTTCCAAATCGAATGGAAGCCCATTATCCACCTTCAAGTGCAAGGCTCCGCTGCCTACCGGAATATCAGCGCTTCCTGACAAAAAACTCACCGTGTCGGTAAACACCAGCGAAGAAGTGCTAAACACCAGCGGCACCCGTATTTCGGAATTTACTGTTAATGAAGAGGTACTGGCGACGAAATTGCTGGTGTCGTTATTCCAATTGGTTAAATAATCACCGGAAAAAATCAACTTGTCAGGGCGTTCTGCCAGGAAATCGACAATGTTTGAGTTGGTTTTATCAAAAATCAGGGAATCGGCAATTACCGCTCCCTCCTCCGACGGGTAATTAAAAACAATTGAATCAATGCCAAAATCGAGATGATCGCCGGTAATGGGGTTTATCCCGTACAGATCGGTATGCGCCACCAGCGGAACACCAAAACCATTTTCGTAGTTAAACATCAACACCGGATCATCAAAAACAATCTGGCCATCAATGTTATCAAAAAAACTTAAATCCAGCTGGATGGTGTCCTGATCAATGGGAAAAAGATGTTTTCCGAGATTTCCCTTGACCATCTCAGCGCTCATCTCCCGCGCTGCAAAAGTTGCTATCACCTTATCCGACGAGTCGAAAGCAACCATGTTTACCGTGGGCTGCACCACCAACTCAAGATAGATGGGCATCCTGTTAAAAGGCTGACTTGAATCCTGCGTCAGGTCGATATCCATATTGGTCAAATCCCAACTGCTCTCGTAAAAACTGTTGGCGGGCAAATCAAAATTATTTTCAGGCACCACCCCCCCCACATTGGCCGACGATAATTGCAACAATATATTTAAGGTCAGGTTCAGGTTGCTTTGCATGTGGTATTGTAGTTCGCCACCGGCCAGCAGAATGTCCCACAATCGAGTATCACCAAGTACAAAATCTACCCATTCGTGGGTTGAATAAATAATCTGATTATCAATCCTGGCAAAACCGCTCACCACGCGCATATCACGACCATTCATCTGCACACCCAGACCCTTTGACAAATCAATCAAAACACTATCCGGATAACTCCCTGCCGATTCCACCGAGTTAATCACGTATGAAAAAGTATTCGACAACGTTTTTCCCTGCAAAAACACCGTGTCATGCGCCACCTCTCCGGCTAAAAGCTGATCAATTACTGCTGATTGTACCACCTCGTTGTTGATTACATCCACGATATCAAACCGGATATTGGTCAGTGTAACCGGCAACTCGTTACTGATTTCCACATCAAAATAGCCCTCCGAAAAAGTCAATGCTTCATACTGTTCAAAAGGAGAAATATCAACCGTAACCGGCGACTGAAGCTGAAACGGCGGAAAAATGGTGGTGTTACCATCGTTAGCCAAAAGTGTATCGGCAACCGCCGGATCAACATAGGGAAGCAAATCGTTGAGTGTTACCGACGCCTCTTGCGTGATGTCTTCAATCATCAAATCGCCCAGCGAGAAATTATACAGGGAGGTTATCGTGTCAGGAATATCAAGCAGGCTATCGGCCGTGATATTAAGAATCGAGTCGCGCTGATAGTAAAAAACCATCAGGCTATCCTCACCGGTTTGCAGTGTTGAATCAATGCCCATCAGGTTACGAAGGGTTAATTCTGTTTGAATAAAAGGGGCTACCACATTTGGATTCCAGTCAGAAACAGTTATTTTGCTAAAATCCTTTTTACAAGACGAGAGCAACATGAACGTTAATACAAACCATATAACGGGCAACCTTTTCATAGTTTCAAAGATACGAAAAGAATTGTAAGAGTTCCATAAAATATATTTTGTTTAAAACTTCTTTCTTAAAGTTGCAAAAAAGCACTTTTTATCAAGCGCTATTTACCTAACTTTGTCCATGGCAAAGCGCTAATTTTAGAATGCTTTGTCTCAACCAAATACATTTTTTAGCAACGCTTTTTGAATATGTTTTTAATTTTTGATACCGAAACCACAGGGCTACCCCGTAATTACAACGCACCGTTAACCGATTTTGACAACTGGCCCCGGGTCATTCAGCTGGCGTGGCAGGTTCACGATGAAAAGGGTGAACTGGTGGAAGTTCAAAATTTTATTATCAAGCCCGATGGGTTTGAAATACCCAGGGGATCTGAAAAGATTCACGGCATCTCTACCGAGCGTGCATTAAAAGAGGGGTTGCCGTTGGAAGAGGTGCTTCATCGGTTTAACAAATCTCTCTCCACGGTCAAAGGTATTGCCGGGCACAACGTTGAGTTCGACATCAGTGTTACGGGCGCCGAGTTTCTGCGTACGGGCATCGAAACCAACCTCCACCGCTTAAACGTCATCGACACTAAAGAATTATCGACCAACTACTGTGCTTTGCCCGGTGGCAGAGGCGGAAAATTTAAATGGCCCACGCTGGGTGAGCTGCATCAAAAACTCTTTGATCAGGATTTCGACGCCGCCCACAACGCCTCGGCCGACGTGCAAGCCACGGCACGCTGTTTTCTGGAACTAATCCGCTTGGGCATTATCCAGTCGCAACACCTTAAAGTTGACCCATCGGTAGTGGAAACCTTTCAACAGCTGCACGACAATCCCATCGAGCCCATCGGGCTTGAAGTGGAAGCCTATCACGAAAAGGAAGCCGAACCAGAAAAAACAGAAGCAATAACACCAGCTGATGAGTTAACGGAAGAAACTTTTACCCATCTTCATAACCATACCCAATTTTCGGTTTTAGACGGGCTTTCCGATATCCCGGGGTTGATTGCCAAAGCCAAAAAAGATGGCATGAAAGCGGTGGCCATCACCGACCATGGCAACATGTTTGGCGCAAAAAAGTTCCATGAAGTTTGTACTAAAGAGGAGATAAAACCTATTCTTGGCTGCGAAGTCTATGTAGCTCGCCGCAGCATGCACCACAAAGAGAATAACAAGTTGGATAAATCGGGGTGGCATTTGGTGCTGCTTGCCAAAAACCGTACCGGCTACGAAAACCTGATGAAGTTAGTTTCGGCAGCCTGGACAGAAGGATACTACTACAAGCCCCGCATCGACAAGGAGTTATTAAAAAAACACAGCGAGGGACTGATGGCACTGACCGCCTGTCTTGGAGGCGAAGTGCCTGATAAGCTGGTGCACGAAGGCATTGAAAAGGGAGAAGAAGCCCTGCTGGAATACAAGGATATTTTTGGTGATGATCTTTACCTGGAGCTGCAAAAGCATCCTTCGGGAAACCCGGAAATGGACAGAAAAGTGTACGAAGACCAGCTTTTTGTTAACAAGGAGTTGATTAAACTGGGTAAAAAGCACAACCTGAAAGTAGTGGCCACCAACGATGCCCACTTTATTAACAAGGAGGATGCTGACGCCCACGACCGGTTAATATGCATTGGCACTGCCAGCGATATTGACGACCCTAAACGACTGCAATACACGCGACAGGAGTGGTTTAAAACACAGGATGAGATGAAGCAGCTGTTTGCTGACATCCCCGAAGCCATTGCCAACACCAACGAAGTAGCCGATAAAGTTGAAGTGTACGAGCTGAACCACAAACCCATCATGCCCATCTTCGAAATCCCTGAACCCTTTGAAGATGCCGACAGCTACCTGAAACACATTAGCTACGAAGGAGCAAAATTTCGATACGGAGAAATCACCCCGGAAGTCCAAGAGCGCATTGATTTTGAGCTGGCCACCATCCAGAAGATGGGATTTCCTGACTACTTTCTTATCGTGTGGGACTTTTTAAATGCCGCCCGAAACATGGGCGTGGTAGTAGGCCCCGGACGGGGTAGCGCAGCAGGATCAGTAGTAGCCTATTGTTTGCGCATCACCGAAATAGACCCCTTGAAGTATCACCTTCTTTTCGAGCGTTTTTTAAATCCCGACCGGATATCGATGCCGGATATCGACATTGACTTTGATGACGACGGGAGAGAAAAAATTCTGGAGTGGGTTGCCAACAAATATGGTTCCAAGCGGGTCGCACACCTGATAACCTTCGGAACCATGGCTGCCAAGATGGCTATCCGCGACGTGGCCAGGGTGCAGAAACTCCCCCTTAACGAAGCAGATAAGTTGGCCAAGCTGGTTCCCGACACGCCGGGCATCTCGCTGCAAGAGGCTATTGATGAAGTGCCGGAGTTAAAAAAACAGCTCCAGGAAGGCACTCCCGAAATTCAATCAACACTCAAAAACGCCCTCACGCTGGAGGGATCGGTGCGAAACACCGGAACACATGCCTGCGGCATCATCATCGCGCGCGACGACCTGGAAAACTACGTGCCTGTTTCCACGGTTAAGGAGTCGGTGCTGGAGGTGGCCACACAATACGACGGCAAGTTTATCGAGTCGATAGGCCTGCTAAAAATGGACTTCCTGGGACTCAAAACCCTCTCCATCATTAAAGATGCCGTTGAAAACGTGAAACGATCGAAAGGTATCGACATCGACATCAGCGCCATCCCGCTGGACGACAAGGAAACCTACGAGCTATACAGCAAAGGGGAAACCACTGCCTTGTTTCAGTTTGAATCGGACGGCATGAAAAAGCATCTCAAAGAACTCAAGCCCACTCGTTTTGAAGACCTTATCGCCATGAATGCCCTCTACCGGCCGGGTCCCATGCAGTACATTCCCGAGTTTATCGACCGGAAACATGGCCGCAAGGAGATTGTGTACGACCTTCCCATCATGGAAGATATCCTGAAAGAGACTTACGGCATCACCGTGTATCAGGAGCAGGTGATGCTCCTGTCGCGCAAGATGGCAGGCTTTACCCGGGGCCAGTCCGACTCACTGCGCAAAGCCATGGGAAAGAAGAAGATTGCCGAGATGAACAAGCTGAAAGTGGAGTTTCTGAAAGGTTGCGAAAACAACGGCTTACCGGTTAAAAAAGCTGAAAAGGTTTGGCACGACTGGGAAGAGTTTGCCAAGTATGCCTTCAACAAGTCGCACGCCACCTGCTACTCGTATGTCTCGTACCAAACAGCCTATCTGAAAGCCCACTACCCTGCCGAGTTTATGGCTGCCGTGCTTAGCCGGAACCTCAAGAACATTGATAAAATCACCTTCTTTATTGCCGAAACCAA
>JANTGU010000134.1 GCA_024762735.1 Bacteroidales bacterium
TATTCTTGAAAAATCAAACAAGGTGGGTTGTGTTACATGCGGGACACCATCTTTTACAATATGCGGATCGGCCACATTTTGCTTATCATCGATAAAATAGTAGGAGCAATAGGTGTCATCCAATTGTAATGGAAGGATGATTTTTTGTTTTACAAATTCTTCCCAGCTCATGCCACTGACCCGGGCAATAACCTCACCGGCCACGATGTATAGCAGGTTGTCGTAATCGAATTTGGTACGAAACGGCGAAACGGGTTTAAAATATTGAAAGTTGGTCAGGATGTCATGAATCGTGAAATCGTCACCTTCCGAAAAAATCATTAAATCGCCGGCTCCCAGACCCATCCCGCTGCGGTGAGTCAGTAAATCTTCAATGGTAAAATTATCGGAAACATAGCTGTTGTACATGGTAAATTCGGGGATAATATCCCGTACTTTCGTTTGCCAGGTTAATTTTCCATCATCCACTAAAATGGCCAGGGCGGCAGCGGTAAAAGCCTTGGTATTGGAAGCAATGGCAAATTGCGTATGTTCGTTTACCCTGCTGCTTTTGTTGTTGATGTTGCGCAGGCCAAACCCCTTGCTGTAAATAATCTTGCCATCCTTTACAACACCCACGGCCACACCCGGAACATGAAACCGTGTCATGGCATCCGAAACAAGGCTGTCGATTTGATTAGCGCTGATTTGGGCAAAAAGGGTTGCCCCGGACAGCAGCCAAAAAATAATAGCCGATTTGATAAAATTCTTCATTTTCAAAATCATTTTTTAAGTCAATAAAGATAGTGTTTCTAAATGAACCCCCGATGATAAACCATAAAAATTATACTTTCCGGTAAACCCATCCCGCCCATACATTGTCGTTGTATCTTGTTTTTTAGAGATTCGACTTTTGAAAGGTTATTATTTTTTGGAATATAACTCCCAAAAATAACATAATTATTTGGAGTAAAACTCCTAAAAATAACATGATTATTTGGAATATGAACTAAATATAGCTACTTTTGTAAAAAACTAATGTCATGAAACTGTATCGCTTTTTCGAGGATTTAAACAAATATCTTTTACCCAACAAAGCACTTTTGTTGTTTGGCCCCAGGCAAGTTGGCAAAACAACGTTAATAAGGAATTTTTTTTCATCTTCGGGATACCAAGTCAGGTTGGTAACAGGCGATGATATAACCATCCATCAAGCACTTGGTTCGCAAAGTTTAAAAACGATTAAGTCATTTTGCGAAGGGTATGAAGTTATTGCCATTGATGAAGCGCAAAAAATTCCAAACATCGGGATTGGACTAAAATTAATAGTCGATAATATTCCCGGAATCAAGGTGCTTGCCACGGGCTCTTCATCGTTTGAACTCGCGGGGCAAACCGGCGAACCTTTAACGGGAAGAAAAACTACCCTCATGCTCTACCCGGTTGCCCAGTTAGAGTTATTGCATCAAATGAATAAGTACGAGCTATCTGAAAAGCTTGATGAATATTTGATATATGGAAGCTATCCCGCGGTTTTAACGGCAGGTACTTTGATGGAAAAAGCCTCTGTGTTAAACGAACTGGTTGGCTCCTATTTGTTCAAGGATGTTTTGGAATTTGAAAGAATCAAGAGCCCCCAGTTGCTATTGGATTTGTTAAGGCTGTTATCTTTCCAGGTTGGCAGCCAGGTTTCCATTAACGAATTATCCCAAAACCTTAAAATTGACAACAAAACGGTTAATCGCTATATTGAATTATTGGAAAAAGCCTTTATTATTTTCAGGTTGAGAGGATATAGCAATAATCTGAGAAAAGAGATTTCAAAAAAAGCAAAATTTTACTTTTATGATACGGGAATAAGAAACGCGGTTATTGCTAATTTTAACAAAATTGAATTAAGAAACGACAAGGGGCAACTTTGGGAGAATTTTCTTGTCATGGAAAGATTAAAAAAACAGAAATACACTCCTATATACGCCAACAATTTTTTCTGGCGATCATGGTCGGGTCAGGAAGTGGACTTTGTTGAAGAGCGCGAGGGAAAACTATTTGGTTATGAATTTAAATGGACACATAAAAATACTAAACCGCCAAAGCTTTGGCTGGATACTTATCCCCAGGCATCCTGGGAAGTTGTTGATACTTTAAATTATTTAGAGTTTATAGCCGGCTAAATGACTATTCCTCAAACCTCTCTGCTGACACACATAATCACCATATGGAAGTACCGAATTAAAATTCCTGAAATATACCTACAAAAAAAGCCTTGCAATATTGCAAAGCTTTTTTCAATTTATTAACCAGGGCTTACCACGTGCCGTGATTAACCACTTCCCCGTTTTCGTATTCATCGTATTCACCGTGACCTGATGAATCCCAGCTTGCTGTATAAGATGTTTGATATTCATTCTCTTCTGTCCAGTCTTTTACAACAACGCCGCCATGATTGTCAGGATAAACTTCAAATGAGATGTAGATATCCTGTGGTTCTTCAACAGTCAGGTAAAACACATCGTTGGTTTTATGCCAGTTAAAAATAAGCGTTGGCGTTAAAGGGTTGTCTTGATCGTAAACGGTGAGCGTGTTGTCATGGCCGTCTTTGTATTCTTCGGCCTTGATAAAGATAAAGTTGTCCACCTGATGTCCGTCAATTAAACCGTCCACCTTCATTTCCCACCGGTACAATTCTGAAGTTTCGGTAATGGTAAGGATAACGTTATAATTGTTGTTTTCGCCATCGTCTACATTCCAGGTATAAATCTCCGGGTTATTGTCGTTGCTGTTTTTAAAATGAGTGGTTGTTGCACTTTTAGGAGGGGTCATCATGGCACCGAAAGCAGCCACCCCGTTGGCCATGTTGATGTATCCGCTGGCCATTTGAGCACCGGGGTCGGAAGATTGAGTCATGGCATCAGGTGCAGTTATGGTTTCAATATTAAGTGCTTTGGCATCGGGCTGAGGGTTGTCGTCTTTTTTACATCCGCTCATTAGTATGAATGAGAAGATGCCTGCAAAAAGGATTAAGAATTTGATTCGTTTCATGGCAATGATTTTTTGGGGTTAATAATTTTTTAACGGTGAAGTTATTTTAAAGCTAACTACAATATATGATTATGTGCGAGACAGTTCAAAAAGTAAATAAAACTTGTGTCATACTGAGCGTAGTCGAAGTATGTATCACACTTCGACTACGCTCAGTGTGACAGATTGTGCTTAGTTTGTCAATACTACCAAAGATTACTTTTTGAACAGCCACTTGAAATATCTTACTTATAACACCAATAGATTAACTTTAAACAACTTTGACATTAGTCTTTTACACAACGGATTGAATAACCGGTATTTTTGGTTCCGATAATAGAACTAATTTGGACCATGCAATACTGATACATCAGGTTCATGTGATTAGCAAGGGAAGAATTATTACCATCTTCGGTGGTACTCCAGAATCTGGCAATATTTTTTAATTCACTGTACTGCCCGCCGGGACCCGATCGCAAGCCTGCTCCTCTGGCGGAAAATCCTGATGAATTATTGTTATCGTTGGGCGTAGTCCAGTAGGAGTCATCGGCAGCTTTAAGTGCGCAACCACCCACAGATGTCCCGCCAACAAAATCCATTAATTGCTCAAACTCTGCATTGCTTGGCATGTGCCATCCGTCGGGACAAACGCCCTGCACACCGCTGGGGTTGCCATTGCTTGATGCAGCGCCGTGCATGGCTGCATCCCAGCTGTAAAGTCTTCCCCAGATAGAGGCGTTGCTTTCGTTGTCATCATACACCCATACGCTGTCGATGGGGGTGCCGTCGTCATAGTGCAGCGAACGCAGGTTTTCCTTTAGCCAGGTTTGATTACCGATGGTAACGGTCTGGTAAATGTTGCCATCGTAGTCGGTAACGGTATTGCTGCCGCCACCGCCACCGCCGCCGGAAATGATTACGTACTGGTCGCCGATGTACAAGGTGTCGTTGGAGTAGTTTACATAAATAGAGCCGGTGTAAAGCGAGTAAGGAACCGACAACAGTTGCGTGGTCCCCATGTCCATGTAGTTAGTTCCTCCGTTTACATCCATGGCAACGTTTAGAAAGTAACTACCGGCACCCCAATCAATATCAGCAAAGTTGCCTGAAACAGGTGTACCTTGCCCAATGTTTACATTAAAAATACCGGCGCTGTTTGATGTGGTGGAAAACGTTTCGGAATAAACCGTGTTGCCATTGATACTGCCCTGACGGATATCCATTTGTAAGCCAATGTTAGCGTTGGTGAGCACTGCCCCTTCGCTGTTGCGGGCTACCGCCTGATATTTAAAACTTTGTGGTGCTTGTGCCATCAGGCCGGAAAAAACAAGCCACATTAAAAATAGAAATAGTGATTTTTTCATGATTATTGAGTTTTAAGGTTATTATTTTTTTACGAATAATTTATTGACATACGATGTGTTGTTCAAACGAACTGTAACGAGATAAAGTCCCGGAGCATAGCCTTCTAAAGAAACGGTGGAAACTACCCCGGAAATGGTTCCCTTACAAAGGGTTTTCCCCTGCAAATTTTTTATCATGTAAGAGCCTTGCTGCAATTTACCGATCATTCGTAAGAACAGTTTTTGGGAAACCGGGTTTGGGTAGAGGGTGAAAAAATCTTTTTTTGATTGATTTTCGTCAATACCAATTTTTCCGGACTGTCCCTGAAGGAATCCTTGTGTTAGCATGATGCCGCCTCCCGAAAAAGTTTCGGTAACCGGTTCGCCGATAGAAAATGTCAGGGTCACTTCGCCGTTGGTCAGGGTTTCGCCTGCCGAGCCAATCAGAGTAGGTGTTAGCTGTTGGGCGAAAATACCATTGGATATGCCCGTTAAAAACATCAGCAACATCAAAGGAACAGCTTTTGACAGCAACCTGTTCACGGGGTTGGATTTTTGTCGTTTTTTCATTTTTAATTTTTTTATGGTTAGCGTTTTTATCGTTTAACGATGAATTTTGAAGTTGCACTAATACCGGAACTACCCTTTAAACGGAGCAGGTAAACCCCGGGCGTTAACCGGCTGATATCTGCCGAAAATTGATGATTTCCCGATTTTTTTAACGGTATCAGTGGCTGTCCGGTAGTGCTGACAATCTCAATCTCCATTTTATCAGTAACGGCATCAGAAAGTTTAACTTCTATCATGTCGTCAACCGGGTTAGGCCAAATTGTAATTTGTGAAAGCAGCGGGTTGTCTTCGATGCCACCTGTTTGTGTGGCATAGGCCATCGAGGATGCACCTTCATCAGTAACTTCGATGCTTAACACGGGATAATGTGAGTCGGCCGTGTACCAATTGTAATTTGTTAAGGAGTGCGTGGTAACACTCATCAGGGTGCCTCCCGTATTCCAAACCGAGTCTGTGTAAATCTCTTCTTCTTTAAGCCGCAGTGTGCTATTGTAACTGCCTGCCGGTGTTTTCACACTTCCCCAGGCATCGGCCGTTACCGTGATGGTTCCCCGCTCGTGAATCAACATAAGTTCGGATGGGAAAATATAAAAGTAGGTGTCAGTATAAACATCGTTGTACGAAAACGGGAATTGCATCTCTTTTTTAGAGTCGGGAAAATGGTTGATGTCGGAATCCATGACTACTCCCACGTAAAACATTTCAGAAGTAGTTAGCTGATGATAACTGTAGGTGCCGGTAGCAGGGATATTGACATACGCGATGTTAGCCTCGGGAAAGTCACTGGTAAAAGGTGTTGTTGTCGCATCCACTACAGCAGAGGTTGCCGAAATGACGGGTTGAACATCTGAAAAATCCCAATTCTGGTTACCTCCCGCCGAACCCGGGTCGAAGGAACCGCCGTAGGGTACTGCCGACACATAATAATTATCACCAATTTGGGGTGCATTACCGCTGTAGGTAATCACGGGCTGTGCTATGATAGTTATAGCGAACAGGTAAGCAAAAATCGTTAGTAAATAATATTTTTTCATTGGATTACTTTTTTGAGGTAAGAATGATTTTTGACTTGTTGAAGCTACTGTTTAATGAATTTTGAAATTGCTACCGTTTGCCCGCTGTTTTTTACCGAGAGAAAATAGACCCCGGGGGCAAGCCCGCTGATATCTGCCGAAAACTGACAGTTGCCCGTTTTTTCAAGCTGTAGCAGTTGCTGCCCTGTTAGACTGATAACATTGATTCGGGTGTTCTCCATACCAGTTTCAGGCAGCGCTACATGAATGGAACGGGAGGCAGGATTGGGAAATACACTAATTTGTGAAAGAATAACCTTGTCGCTTATCCCCACGGCATCCGTTCTGTAAGTTATTGATGAGCCATCGCCTGTTTCCGAAATGCTGATAACAGGAGTGTGCGAGGTTGCCGTGTACCAATCATAGTCAGTTTCGGTGTAAGAATCGGCATAAAGAAACATACCGCTCATCCAAACCGAATCGGTGTAATTTCTAACTGATTTTACCCTAAGCGTGTTGTTATAAGT